>DATLZC010000214.1:0-3650 GCA_035574215.1 Dehalococcoidia bacterium
GCCCGCCGTGGCCGAACACGGCCGGGAGCGCGTGGGCGCCGCCGTCCGGACGCGCTCGCCCGCGCGGGCCGCCGCCGCGGCTGGCGTCCGCGCGGTGTATGTGGTCGTCTCGCTGGCGCTGCTGGTCCTCGCGCTGGAGACGCTCAAGGCGAACGCCAGCGGCCTCCGGCCTACGCTCGACACGATGTCGGCCTCGGGCGTGCCGGGCTTTCTCGGCGTCGGCTGGCTCGGCTCGTATCTCGCCCTCAGCGGCTCGCCCGTCGCCGCCATCGCCGTCACCCTCTTCAGCGCCGGCGCCATCTCCGACACGGAAGCCTTCGCCATGATCAACGGGAGCCGGCTGGGGGCGTCGTTCATCGTGCTGCTGGTCGGCTTCCTCGCGTACGTCCGCGGGCGCCGCAGCCCCGACGGCATCTACGTCGGTGTCGTCGCCCTCATCGTCGCATTCACGCTCTGGGCGCCGGTGGTTCCGCTCGGGTGGTTCGTCCTTCGCGAGGGATGGCTGGACAGCGTGCGCTTCGGGAGCCCCGGCCTGCTGACGGACGTCATCGACCTGGCGTTCGCGCCGGCCGTGGAGCGCCTCGACGGCTGGCTGCCGGACATCGCCCTGTTCGGGCTCGGCATGGCGCTCATTCTCGCGGCGTTCTCGTCCTTCGACCGGGCGCTGCCGAACCTCGAGAACCCTGGTCCGCGCTTCGAGCGCTTCGCCGCGGCCTTCCACCGCCCGCTTTCGATGTTCGTCCTCGGGCTTCTCGTCACCGGGATGACCCTGTCGGTGTCGCTCTCCCTCACGATCCTGGTGCCCCTCACGCTGAAGGGGTACGTGCGCAGGCAGCACATCATCCCGTACGTCATGGGCGCGAACATCGCGACGTGGGTGGACACGCTCTTCGCGGCGCTGCTGGTCGACACGCCCCGGGCCTTCACCATCGTCTTCACGCAGATGGCGACGGGCGCGGCGGTTTCCCTCGCGGTGCTGTTGTTCGCCTACGGCCCGTACCGCCGCGCCGTGCTGTGGGCCGCGCACCGGGCGACGTCCTCCCGGACCGGCTTTGCGGTGTTTCTGTGCGCGCTCACGGTGCTGCCCCTGGGGCTCCTGCTCGCGTGATCGTCTTGTCCCGGCGAGCGCCGGTTTGGTACGATTGTTGAGGTAATCGCTTAACTTTTCGGCGGTTCGACATGCGGATCTCGACCAAGGGCGACTACGGCGTGCGAGCGCTTATCGAGCTGGCGCACCACTACGGCCATGGGACCATCCAGAGCGCCGAGATCGCGGCGCGTCAGGGCATCCCGGAGCCGTACCTGGACCAGCTCCTCACGACGCTCCGCCGCGCGGGCTTCATCCGGAGCGTGCGCGGCCCCCAGGGTGGGCATGCGCTCGCCCGCGACCCCGACGAGATCAAGCTGAGCGAGGTCATCCTCGCCCTCGAAGGCACGCTCTCCCCGATTCCTCACGCCCACGACGACAACGGGCGCCGCCCGGCGTGCCGCGCGGCGCACGAGGTGTGGCACCAGGTCGAAGAGGCCACGTACCGCATCCTCGAGGGCGTCACCATCGGGGACTTGGCGAGACGAGAGCGGGAGTACAGCGGCAGTGGCGGACGGTACTACATCTAAGACGGCGGCGACGCCGGAGGTGCGCGCGGGCGAGGCCATCGCGGCGTCGGTGCTCGACCTCATCGGGCAGACGCCGATGGTGCGGCTGAACCGCGTGGTGCCGGAGGGCGCCGCCGAGATTCTCGGCAAGCTCGAGGCGCTGAACCCCGCGGGCAGCGTCAAGGACCGCATCGCGCTGGCGATGATCGAGGACGCCGAGGAGCGCGGCCTGCTCAAGCCCGGCGACACCATCGTCGAGCCCACCAGCGGTAACACCGGCATCGGGCTCGCCATGGTGGCGGCGGTGAAGGGCTACCGCCTCATCCTCACGATGCCCGAGGACATGAGCGTCGAGCGCCGCCGGCTCCTCACCCGCTTCGGCGCGCAGCTCGTCCTCACGCCCGCCATCGAAGGGATGAGCGGGGCCGTGTACGCAGCGCAGGAGCTCGTCGAGAAGAACCCCGGGTACTTCATGCCGCAGCAGTTCAACAATCCCGCCAACCCCGAGATCCACCGCCGGACGACGGCGCGGGAGATCCTGCGGGCGACGGGCGAACGGCTCGACGCCTTCGTCGCCGGCGTCGGCACCGGGGGCACCATCACCGGCGTGGGCGAGGTGCTGAAGGAGCGCCTGCCCGACGTGCTCGTCGTGGCCGTCGAGCCGGCGCGTTCGCCCGTGCTCGCCGGCGGGCGTGCGGGCATCCATGGCATCCAGGGCATCGGCGCGAGCTTCGTGCCCGGCGTACTGAACCGGGACGTCTACGACGAGCTGATTCAGGTCCGCGACGAAGACGCCTTCGCGATGACTTCCCGCCTGACCAAGGAGGAAGGGCTCCTCGTCGGGATCTCGTCCGGCGCGAACGTCTGGGCCGCTATCCAGGTGGCGAAACGGCTCGGACCGGGGAAGCGCGTCGTGACCATGCTCTGCGACACGGGCGAGCGGTACCTCAGCGTGAACCTGTAGCGCCCCGCCGGCGCCGCGAAGCGCGTAGACTGGAGAGAGACGAGTGGAGCGAACGATGACGACCGTCACGGTATACATTCCGACGCCGTTCCGGCGTTTGACCGGCAACCGCACGTACGTGGAGGCCCAGGGCCGCACCGTCGCCGAGGTGCTGGACGACCTCGACCGGCGCTTCCCGGGCCTGCACGACCTGATCTACGACCGCGAGCACAAACTGCCCGCGCACATCAACATCTACGTGAACAACCGCGAGATTCACTCGCTCGGCGGGGAGCAAACCGAGTTGCACGACGGCGACCAGATCGCCGTCATTCCCGCCATCGCTGGAGGTGAGGACGTGTCCGCAAACGGGGAACAGCCGAAGGGCCTGGCGCTGACGCCCGAGCAGGTGCAGCGCTACTCGCGCCACATCATCATGCCCCAGGTCGGCAGCCGGGGCCAGCGCAAGATCATGGAATCGAAGGTGCTCATCGTGGGCGCCGGAGGGCTCGGCTCGCCCGTCGCGGTGTACCTGGCCCTCGCGGGCGTCGGCACCATCGGCATCGTCGACTTCGATGTCGTCGACCTCTCGAACCTCCAGCGGCAGATTCTGCACCAGAACGACGACGTGGGCCGCCCCAAGGTCGTGTCGGCGAAAGAGACGCTGAACGCCTACAACCCGGACGTGAACGTCGTGACCCACGAGGAGCCGCTCACGTCCGAGAACGCGCTCGACATCATCGCGCAGTACGACATCGTGGTGAACGGCGCGGACAACTTCCCCGCGCGCTACCTGGTCAACGACGCCTGTGTCTTCCTGAAGAAGCCGCTGGTGGACGGCAGCATCCTCCTCTTCGACGGCCAGGCGACGGTCTACCTCCCGGGGAAGGGCTGCTACCGCTGCCTGTACCCGGCGCCGCCACCGCCGGGCCTCGTGCCGAGCTGCGCCGAGGCGGGCGTCCTGGGCGCTCTCTGCGGCACCATCGGCTCGATCCAGGCGACGGAAGTGCTTAAGCTGATTCTGGGCATCGGTGACACCCTCAACGGTCGCCTGCTCCTGTACGACGCGCTCTCGATGGAGTTCCGGCAGGTCAAGATCCGCCGCGACCCC
>DATLZC010000215.1:0-3994 GCA_035574215.1 Dehalococcoidia bacterium
CGGGTCGCGGCCTCGCTGGGCCGCTGGGGCTCGATGCTCAGTATCAACGCCTTCGTGTTCCTCACGGGCGCCCTGGCGTTTCGATGGGCGGCGGCCGGTCACGGCCCCTTCTCGAACATGTACGAGTTCTCGCTGGCGTTCGCGTGGGGCGCCCTGGCCGTGCACCTGTACTTCGAGTTCCGGTACGGGCTCCGGGCGCTGGCCGTGCTGGTCCTGCCCGTCTGCCTCGCGATGCTCGCCTACGCCGCGACGCTGCCCTCGGACATCGACCCCCTGGTGCCGGCGCTCCAGAACGACGTCCTGCTGACGCTGCACGTGGCGGTCGCTGTCGCAGCGTACGGGGCGTTCGCCCTCTCCTTCGCCGCGGCGGTCCTCTTCCTGGTGAACCGGCACGACCGCGTTCGCTGGCTTCCCAGACGGGCGCTGCTGGACGAGATCGGGTACAAGGCCGTTATGTTCGGCTTCCCGATGATGGCGCTGGTCATCATCCTGGGCGCCGTCTGGGCCGAAGTGGCCTGGGGGCAGTACTGGAGCTGGGACCCCAAGGAGACGGCCTCGCTCGTGACCTGGCTGCTCTACGGCGGATACCTCCACGCGCGCGTCGTTCGGGGGTGGAAGGGTGAGCGCAGCGCCTACCTGCTCATCGGCGGGTTCGCGGCGGTCCTGTTCACCTACTTCGGGAACTATTTCTTCGGAGGGCTGCACAGCTATGGCTAGAAGCGCCGAGCCCGCTGGACCCGCGCCCGTTCCGATCGACGACGAGGCCGACCTCGACGCCGTGCGCTGGCGTCCTTCGCCGGGAGCGCTGCGGAACATCGTCGCCACCGCGCTCGTCGGCGTCGCTATCGCGGCCCTGGTGTGGTTCTTCGACCGGCCGGGCAGCGCGAAGAGCCAGGCCGTGACGGTCACCGCAACGGCGCAGGGCGCCGCGCCCCGCGTCGGCAAGCCGGCGCCCGACTTCGAGCTGACCCTGCTCGACGGCACGAAGGTCCGCCTCAGCGACTACCGCGGCCGTCCGGTGTGGATCAACTTCTGGGCGAGCTGGTGTCCGCCCTGCCGGGCTGAGAATCCGGACATTCAGGAGGTATACGAGGCGCACAAGGATGAGCACGGACTCGTGCTGCTGGCGCCAGCCATCGGCGAGCGGCGGGAAGATGTCGCCGGCTACATGGAGCGCGCCGATCTGCACTACCCGGTGGGTCTCGACACCGACACGCAGATCGCCGCCAACTACCGCGTCCTCGGCATCCCGACGCACGTGTTCGTCGACGCGGACGGCATCGTCCGGGAGATCCGGGTCGGGGCCATGAGCAAGAAGACGATGGAGAAGATGATCCAGGAGCTGTTGACGCCACGCGAGCCCGAGTAGCTCGCCTTCCCACGCCGGCTCAATTGGCGCCCGCCCCGGCGGCCAGCCGGGAGCCGGGCGTCAATTGTTTCGGGGCGGACGGCGCGTCAAGGGAACACGTCGGTGGCCCGCTGGAACGCGTTGGTGATGGTCGTGCCCATCACCTGCAACGCCATGACCAGGATGAACACGATGATCAAGCTCACGACGAGGCCGTATTCCGTGAGCGTCTGGCCTCTCTCCGCGGCCACGCGGGCGACCCAGCGGCGAACGGTGCGCGTCTTCATCGCCTTGAGTATCGGCCGCGAAGGGTGGCCGGCGGGCGCAGGTTGGTGAATTCTGACCTGCGGTCACCGCACGGTTACCGGCCGACGAGCCGCTCGCCCCCTCAGCGCGGGGCCGGATGCTTCTTGCCCGTAGGGGTCGCATAGAGTACAAGGGTTCTCGCGCGCGCCGGTCGGGCGACGGCCGGAACGAAGCGCTCGCCTTCCCCCGCGGGGAGGGCGTCTCATCCCTCGAACCACACACGAAGGAGGCAACGAACCGTGGGCGATCGATTGAAGGGCCGCGTGGCCATCGTCACTGGCGCCGGACGCGGCATCGGGCGAGGCGAGGCGCTGTGCCTCGCGGAGGAAGGCGCCGCCGTCGTCGTGAACGACTACGGCGGGACGGCGCACGGCGAAGGAGGCGACCGCGGGCCGGCCGACGAAGTGGTCGAAGAGATCCGCTCGCGAGGCGGCAAAGCGGTCGCCAACTACGGCAACGTCGCCAGCTTCGCCGACGCCGAGGCCATGGTGAAGCAGGCCATCGACGAGTTCGGGCGGCTCGACATCCTCGTCAACAACGCGGGCATCCTGCGCGACCGGATGATCTTCAACATGACCGAGGAGGAGTGGGACGCGGTCATCGCTGTCCACCTCAAGGGTCACTTCAACCTGACGAAGCACGCCTGCGTCGTGTTCCGGCAGCAGCGGTCGGGCGTCATCGTGAACACGTCGTCGGAGTCGGGCCTCGGGAACATGGGGCAGGCCAACTACTCGGCGGCGAAAGAGGGCATCATCGGCCTGACGCGCACGGTGGCGCGGGACATGGGACGCTACGGCGTGCGCTGCAACGCCATCCGGCCTCGGGCGGCCACGCGGCTCACCATCAGCGACGAGATGAAGGCTGCGGCCGCGCGGGGCGGCGCCGCCGGCATGAGCCTCGAAGCCCTCGAGGCGTTCGCCAAGCAGTTCCCGCCAGAGGCCATCGGGCCGTTCGTGACCTGGCTCTGCACCGACGAGGCCAAGAACATCAACGGCCGCACCTTCCTGGTGGCGGGACGGCAGATCTCCCTCTACTCCGAGCCGACGTGGGAGAGCACCATCTTCGGGGAGAGCGACTGGACGGTGGACCGCATCAGCGCCATCATCCCGCGCACCATCGCGGCCGGCCTGCGCAACCAGTGGCCGCCGCAGGAGCCCAAGGAGTAGGCGGCGAGCCGCCGACCAACGAGTAGCACGAGGGCGCTCCGAACGGAGCGCCCTCGCTTCTTGCCGCTTCGGCAGGGACCCCTTGCGCGGCCGTGGTATAAAAGGACCGAACGCATAGGCGCCTGATCGAAAGGAGGCATCGATGAGCGCCGCCGTCGCCGCCGAGGCTCCGCCGCCCTATCCCCTCACCTACGACGTCGCGTACCCGGAACGGCTCTCCCGCTGGCTCATCTTCGTCAAGTGGCTGCTGGCCATCCCGCACCTCGTAGTCCTGTACGTCCTCCAGATCGTGGCCCAGCTCCTCACCTTTCTGTCGTTCTTCGCCATCCTGTTCACCGGCCGCTTTCCACGCGGCATGTTCGACTTCAACGTCAACATCTACCGCTGGGCAGCGAACGTCTCCGCCTACGTCGGCCTCATGCGCGACGAATACCCGCCCTTCTCGGGCGAGCCCGGGCGCTATCCCGTGACGTTCGACATCGAATACCCCGAGCGGCTCTCCCGCTGGCTCATCTTCGTCAAATGGCTCCTCGTCATCCCGAACGTCATCGTGCTGGTCCTGCTCGCGCTCGTCGCGGCCGTGCTGTACATCGTCGTCTTCTTCGCCATCCTGTTTACGGGCCGCTTTCCCCGCGGCCTGTTCGACTTCGTCGTCGGGGTGAACCGGTGGAGCTACCGGGCGAACGCGTACAGTTCGTGGCTGATGACAGACCGCTACCCTCCGTTCAGCCTGAAGTAGCGCTCCCAAACGCTGCGGGTGGACCGCGGCGGCGTGGCCCGCCCGGAGTCGCCCTGCTATCCTGCGACCGGCATGCCTCCCACGCCTCCCTCGAACGGCTGGCCCGACGACCGCACCCTCGAGCAGATCGCCCTCACCCGCGACGAGTACGCCCTTATCCTCGAACGCCTGGGCCGCCCGCCGAACGAGGTCGAGCTCGGGATGATCGGCGCCCTGTGGAGCGAGCACTGCGGCTACAAGAACAGCAAGCCGCTCCTCCGCCTGTTTCCGACGGAAGGCCCCGGCGTCCTCACCAGAGCGGGACAGGAGAACGCCGGCGTCGTCGAGCTCGGCGACGGCCTGTGCGTGGCGATGAAGATCGAATCCCACAACCACCCGTCCGCCATCGAGCCCTACCAGGGGGCCGCCACCGGCGTCGGCGGGATCGTCCGCGAC
>DATLZC010000216.1:0-3752 GCA_035574215.1 Dehalococcoidia bacterium
ACTGGAGCCAGCGGGGGGATTCGAACCCTCGACCCGCGGTTTACGAAACCGCTGCTCTGCCACTGAGCTACGCTGGCTCGGGCCCGCGCGGCCGGACAAATCAGGACGGCGCTTCGCAGCGCCGTCACCCCGCGCAACCGCCTCAGTATAGAAACGGCTTCGGCGGCGGGTCAAACCCCGCGTCTGCGCTATGATGACACGCAATGCAGCCCGATATTCGCCACGTGCTGCTGGTCGACGCCTCAGAGGACCTCCACTTCGTCGCGAGCGGTCTTCAGAGCGCGGGCATCGCTGTGTCCGCGGCCACGCTCGAGGAGCTGCCCGCCCGGCTCGAAGAGACGGCGCCCGACGCCGTCATCATCGCGCTCGGGCGCGACAGCGACCCGGCGGCCCTGCGCAGAATCCTCGAGGACGACGCCTTCCCGACGCGGACGCCGGCCATCGCCCTCGTGCCTGAGGATCTGCTCTCCCGATTCGACGTCACCATCGGGTTCGACGACTTCGTGGTGCAGCCGGTTCGCGTGCCCGAGCTCATCCTTCGCGTACGCCATCAGGTGTGGCTGAAGTCGGGGGGACCGGACGGCGACGTCATCCGGGCGGGCGACCTGATCATCGACCGGGGCAGCTATCGCGTGTACGTGTCCGGCCGGCCGGTCGACCTGACGTACAAGGAGTATCAACTGCTCCTCTTCCTCGCGTCGAACCCTGACCGTGTCTTCACGCGGGAGACGCTCCTGAATCGCGTGTGGGGCTACGAATTCTACGGCGGGGCTCGCACGGTCGACGTCCACATCCGCCGCATCCGCAGCAAGATCGAAGACAGGACGCACACGTTCATCGAGACCGTGCGCAACGTCGGGTACTGCTTCCGCCCGTCGCGCCCCAGCCAGTAAGACCTGAGCCTTCGAAGCGAAGGCCGGACCGCCGCGTCAACCGTCCGGCCGCATGCGCATCCCGAGGTCGAGCCGTACTGCGGACTCGGCCGAGAGGACACGCCTTGGTGGCAGGGGGAGGAGGTCCCCTCACGTTACCGCAGTACGGCCCATCCCCAGCCTAGAGGCCGATAATCGGTCAAGTCAAGCGCGGCCTCCCACGATCCTCCTCGCCGGTAACAGGAACGTCATCGGCGCGAAATCTGTCTGTAACACGACGCCACTAGAGTGTGGTCGCGAAGCGCCCCCAGCGTGGAGGGAGTAAGGAGAACGTGGTCACGGAACTGCAGCTCGACAGCGGCGACACGGCGTGGCTTCTCATCTCCACGGCGCTCGTCATGCTCATGACGCCCGGCCTGGCCTTCTTCTACGGCGGCCTGACCCGGAACAAGAACGTCCTGGGCACCATTATGCAGAGCTTCATCTGCCTGGGCCTCATCACCGTCCTCTGGGTCATCGTGGGGTACAGTCTCGCCTTCGGCCAGGACCGGCTCGCCGGGTTCATCGGGGACCCGCGGACCTTCTTCGGCATGAAGGACGTCAAGGCGGACAACGCCATCGCGCTGGCGCCCACCGTTCCGCACCAGGCCTACATGCTCTTCCAACTGATGTTCGCCATCATCACCCCGGCGCTCATCACGGGAGCGTTCGCTGAGCGCGCGAAGTTCAGCGCCGTGCTCATCTTCCTCGGGGCGTGGTCGCTCCTCGTGTACTCGCCCATCGCCCACTGGGTGTGGGGAGGCGGCTGGCTCGCCTCCATCGGCTGGCTGGGCGACCGGTTTGCGCTCGACTTCGCCGGGGGCACCGTGGTGCACATCAACGCCGGTATCGCGGCGCTGGTGGCGGCGGTCCTCTTCGGGAAGCGCATCGGCTTCGGCAAGGAGCCCATGGAGCCCCACGACATCACCATGGTGGTGCTGGGCGCGGCGCTCCTCTGGTTCGGCTGGTTCGGATTCAACGCCGGTAGCGCGGTCGCAGCCTCGGGCCTCGCCTCCAACGCCTTCATGAGCACGCACATCGCGACCGCGGCGGCGGCCCTCACCTGGACCGGGTTGAGCTGGGTCTTCCTGGGCAAGCCGAGCGTCGTGGGGGCGGCCGCTGGCGCCGTGGCGGGCCTCGTGGCCATCACGCCGGCGGCGGGCTTCGTCGACGCGATGCCGGCCCTCGTCATCGGCATCGGTGCGGGCACGTTCTGCTACTTCGCGGTGCGCGCGCGGGCGGCCATCGGCCTCGACGACTCCCTCGACGTCGTGGGGGTGCACGGCGTCGGCGGCATCTGGGGCGCTCTGGCGACCGGGCTCTTCGCCAGCACCGCGGCGGCGGGCTTCGGAGCCGACGGGCTGCTCGAAGGCGAACCCATGCAATTCGTGGTGCAGCTCGTGGCCGTCGGCGTCACCATCGCGTACTCGGGCGTCGTGTCGCTTCTGATTCTCAAGGCGATCGACCTGCTCGTGGGGCTGCGCGTGACCGAAGCCGAGGAGGCCCTCGGCCTGGACGCCAGCCAGCACGGCGAGCGCGCGTACGTCTTCGATATGGGGTCGCTCGGCGTGCCTGCGGCGGCCCCGAGCTACATGGTGGTCGACCGCGAGCAGGCGGCCCGGCGCTTCCAGACGGCGCAGCCCGGCGAAAGCCCGGCGTGAGGGAGATCGTGGGATGAAAAAGATCGAAGCCATCATCCGCCCCGAAAAGCTCAACGACGTCAAAGACGCGCTCGCCGCGGCGGGCATCGTCGGACTGAACGTCATGCAGGTGACGGGGCGAGGCGTACAGAAGGGCATCGTGCACTCGGGACGCGGCGGCGAGGCCTATGCGGTGGACATGCTGCCCAAGGTCAAGGTCGAGACCGTCGTCCACGACAACGCGGCCGAGCGGGTGGTCCAGACCATCCTGAAGGCCGCGTGGACGGGCAACATCGGCGACGGGAAGATCTTCATCCTCCCGGTCGAAGACGCCGTCCGGGTGCGCACGGGCGAGCGCGGCGACATCGCCGTCTGAACGGAGCGAATCGCGCCCGTCCGGGCCTGGCGGGCGTGCGGAGCCAATCCATGGTGGAAGGAGGTGTACGTTGAGCCCTCAGGACGTAGCCAAGCTGATCGAAGAAGAAGGTATTCAGATCGTCGACCTCAAGTTCAATGACCTGCCGGGACTGTGGCAACACTTCTCGATGCCGGTCAGCGAACTGACCGAGATGGACGACCTGACCACCAGCATCTGGGTGGAAGGTGTCGGGTTCGACGGGTCGAGCATCCGCGGGTTCCAGAAGATCCAGGAAAGCGACATGATCCTGATCCCGGATCCGTCGACGGCGCGGCGCGACCCGGTGTGCGAGATTCCGACCCTGAGCATCATCTGTGACATCTACGACCCGCTCACCAAGCAGCCGTACAGCCGCGACCCGCGGTACATCGCCAAGAAGGCCGAGGCGTACCTGCGCTCGACCGGCATCGCCGACACGAGCTACTGGGGCCCCGAGGCCGAGTTCTTCGTCTTCGACGACATCCGGTTCGACCAGACCGAGAACGCCGGCTACTACTACGTCGACTCCATCGAAGGTGACTGGAACACGGGCCGTGACGAGCGCCCGAACCTCGGGTACAAGCCTCGGTACAAGGAAGGCTACTTCCCGGTGCCCCCGCATGACTCGCTGCAGGACATCCGGAGCGAGATGATCCTCACCATGATCAAGGCGGGCATCCCGGTGGAGGTGCATCACCACGAGGTCGCCACGGGTGGCCAGTGCGAGATCGACATGAAGTTCGACACGCTGGTCAACATGGCGGACAAGCTGCAGATGTACAAGTACATCGTGAAGAACGTGGC
>DATLZC010000217.1:0-5248 GCA_035574215.1 Dehalococcoidia bacterium
CATCACGGCCATGGCCGACCAGTACCACGCCCTGTACTCGCATTTCGCCTCGTACCGCGGCCTGGCCGACACGGAGCTGGGGCGCAGCCTGATCCTTCCGCTCATCGACCGCGAGGTCGGGCCGCTGAACCAGTGGAGCACTCACTTCCAGATCGTGAACAAGGATCCGAAGAAGCCGGCGTCGGTCACGCTGCTGTTCGAGGGCTACGACCTGAACGCGGGCGGCGCTTTCGTCGTCAAGCGGAACACCATCGAGGTCAAGGCCGCCCGGCTGTGCCTGCAAGAGCGGGACGACTTCGCGAACTGCCTCGCCCCGGGCGACCGGCTCCCCACGAACTTCGTGGGCACCGTGAAGATCATGTCGACGCAGCCAGTGGGCGTCATCGTCAACCGCAACTCGAAGTACCAGGACGTGTTCACGAACTACCGGGGGATTCGCCCGGAGGACGGTGGACGCAAGGTGCTTCTGCCCGTGCTGAACAAGAACTACGGGCCCGTCGGCGCCGCCCACGGATGGAACTCGTGGTTCCGGGTGATGGTGACGGACGGCGGCGTCGCCAACGTCACGGTGCGCTACTTCGGCCGGGACCTGCCGAACGGGACGGTGTCGTATACGATCACGGTGAACCGCGAGGCCACGGTGTTCCAGTATCTCGAGCCGATCCTGCCAGACGGCTTCGCGGGGACCGCCATCCTCGAGTCGGATCGCCCCATCGCCGCCGTCGCGAACCTCACGACGGACGTGTTCGTGGGTGACCCGGATCTGCTGTATAACGGCATCGCGATCCCGTGACGACGTTCGTCGTCCCGCTCGCGGCGGCCGCCCCAGCGCCATGAGGGTCTGTTATCTGGCCGACGCCCCGTACGTGCACACCCGCCGCTGGGTGGAATATTTCGCCCGGCGCGGGTGGGAGACCGAGGTCATCTCGTTCCGGCCGGCGCGCATCCCGGGCGCCGTGGTGCGGTACGTGGGCGGATTCGAGTGGCTGGGGAAGCTTCGGTATCTGGCGCACGCGCGCCGCGTCGCGAGGCTGGTCAGGGACGCGCGCCCGCACCTCGTTCACGCGCTCCATCTGACCAGCTACGGCTACCTCGCGGCCCGCTCCGGCGTGCGGCCCATGCTGATCTCGGTGTGGGGGACGGACGTGCTCGAGGCGCCGGGCGTGAGCCCCGTTCACGAGTACTTCACGCGATTCGCCCTCCGGCGGGCGGATTACGTGACCGCCACCGGCCTGCACCTCGCGTCGGCGACGCTGACGTATCTGCCGGCGTCGAAGCCCGTCACCGTCGTGCCGTACGGGGTCGATCTCGACCGCTTTCGGCCCCAGCCCAGGCCCACGCGCGACGAGCCCGTCGTGGGATACGTCGGCCGCCTGTCGCCCGAGAAGGGCCTGGCGACGCTGCTGCGCGCCCTGGCGGCGCTCCAGGGGCGCGGCGTGCGCTGGCGGGCCACGCTCGTCGGCGATGGCCCCGAGCGGGGCGCCCTCGAGCGCCTCGCCGCCCGTCTGGGCATCGCCGACCGCGTGCGGTTCGCCGGCGAGGCGTCGCACGACGACGTCCCCTCGCACCTGCAGGCGTTCGACGTCTTCGCCATGCCCTCTACGTGGGAGGGCTTCGGGGTCGCGGCGGTCGAGGCGCAGGCCATGGAGCTCCCGGTCGTGGCGTCGGGCGTCCACGGCATCCCCGACGTCGTGGCCCATGGCGAGACGGGGCTTCTGGTTCCTCCCGGACGGCCGCTGGCCCTGGCCGACGCGCTCGAAGCGCTGCTTACGGATCGAGACCGCCGCGTCGAGATGGGACGGGCGGGACGGCGGCTCGTCGAGCGGCGGTACGACTGGCGGGAGAACGCCGCGCGCATGGAACGCATCTACCGGGAGCTCGCCACCGCGTTCTGAGATGGCGTTGTCAGGGCGCGGGGGCGGGTGTACGCTGCCGGACAGCGCATGCAGGAGTCACGTCCCTTCGTGTCGGTGATCGTGCCGATCCGCAACGAGGAGCGGCACATCGAGCGTTGCCTCGGAGCCCTGGCCGAGCAGGACTACCCCCGCGATCGCTTCGAGGTCATCGTCGTCGACGGCGAATCGACCGACCGGACCCGCCCGCTGGTCGAGCGGTTCATCGCGGAATCGACGCTGAACATCGCGTTGCTGTCCAATCCGGCGAAGCGCACGGCCGCCGGGCTGAACATCGGGATCCGGGCGGCCCGCGGCGAAATCGTGGTCCGGGTCGACGGTCACTGCGTCGTCGCGCCCGATTTCATCACGGAGTCGGTGGCCGCGCTCGAGTGGTCGGGCGCCGACTGCGTCGGCGGGCCCATCACCAGCGTCGGCGAGGGCTTCTGGGGGCGGGCCATCGCCACAGCCATGTCGTCGCGCTTCGGCGTCGGCGGGGCGGCGTTTCGGGTGAGCGCCCGCGAGCAGTGGACGGACACCGTCGCCTTCGGCGCATACCGGCGCTCGCTTTTCGACTCGCTCGGCGGCTTTCGCGAAGACCTCGACGGGGGCGAGGACGACGAGTTCAACTACCGGCTGCTCTCCGCGGGCGGGCGCATCCTCCTCACGCCCTCGATCCGCTCGCGGTACTTCGTGCGGTCGAGCCTGCCCGGGCTCGCGCGGCAGTACTTCCGGTACGGCCGCGCGAAGGCGGCGGTGCTGGCGGCGCATCCGGAGCAGACACGGCCGCGCCAGCTCGCGCCGCCGGCGTTCATCGCGGCGCTGGCCGCCGCAGGGGCGCTCGCGCTGCGGGGAGCGCGCCGGCCGCTCGCGGCGCTGCTGGGAGCGTACGGCGCCGCCAACCTGGGCGCGACGGCGTGGGAGGCCCGACGCTGCGGACTGCCCTCGGCGCTCGTTCTTCCCGCAGCGTTCGCCGCCCTCCATGTGAGCTATGGCCTCGGCTTCTTCGCGGGGCTCGCGGGCCTCGCGCGCGCGAGGGCGGCGCGCAGGGAGCGGCAGGAGGCGCCCCTGTGAGCCGGCCGCCGTCCATCCACGCCGCCGAGGCGCCGGACGCGCCGCTGCGCACCCGCGCCCGACATGACCCGTCGGACCCCGGCGCGCTGTATCTCACACAGCGGCGCGACGTAGACCTGCGGACGCTGCTCCGGGATCTGGGGCTGACGGACCTTTCGGGTCTGCGCATCCTCGACGCGGGTTGCGGCGACGGAGGCCTGCTGGCCCGGTTCGTGGAATGGGGGGCTGCCCCGGACCGCCTCGCCGGCGTCGATCTCTCGGCGGCCCGCCTCGCCAGGGCGAAGGCTCGCGTTCCCGGCGCGCGGATCGAACGAGCCGACGCGGCGGCGCTGCCCTTCCCGGACGGCGTGTTCGACATCGTGACGATGTGCACGGTGCTCAGCTCCATCGTGGACCCGGCGCGCCGGGCGGCGGCGTTGCGGGAGGCCTCGCGCGCGCTCCGGCCCGGAGGATGGCTCATCGTGTACGATTTCCCCTGGAACCCGCTGAACCGCGAGGTGAGGCCCGTGCGGCTCGGCGAGCTGCGGCGCGCCCTACCCGGCCACCGGATGACCGCCCGCCGCGTCACCCTGGCGCCGCCGCTGGCGCGGCTGCTCGCGCCACGCGCGCCCGGCTTCTGCGCGTTCCTGGAGCGCCTGCCGTTGCTGCGGAGTCATCTGCTCGTCGCCATCGGGAAGCCCTGACCGTTGGGAACGCGGACCCTCAACCTCGTTATCCTCGGAATCCTCGCCGTGGCCGTTTTCGGGGGCCTCTGGGTCGTCTTCGGCTCGGGCGGCCAGAAGCGGCTGGACTGGGACGCGGGATTCGTTCCCGCGCTCGTCGAGGGCCGTGTGCGGCGCATCGTCGTCCTCGACGGCCGCCTCGAGGTCACGCTGGCCGATGACGACACGGCCTACCGGGTCGACCTGCCCGAAGGCGCGTCCATGGACGGCCTGGTGCGCTTCTTCGGCCTGACCACCGAAAGCGGCATCGAAGTGGTGGGATACGACCTGCCGACGCCCGAGCCGACGCCGACGCCCGTGCCCGCCGAGCAGGAAGAAGAATGACCGAGCCGTTCCTTCCCTACAGCCTGCCCGACATCGGCGACGAGGAGATCGACGCCGTCGTCGAGACGCTCCGTTCGGGCTGGCTGGCTCCCGGGCCGCGCGTTCTCGCGTTCGAGCAGGCCTTCGCTGAGTGGATCGGCGCTCGCCACGCCATCGCGGTCACGTCGTGCACCGCCGGGATGCACCTGGCGCTGCTGGCGTGCGGGGTCGGTCCGGGCGACGAGGTCATCGTGCCAGCGATCACGTTCCCGGCGACGGCGAACGTGGTCATTCACACGGGAGCGACGCCGGTGCTCGCCGACGTGGACCCGCGTGACCTCACGCTCGACCCCGCGGCCGCGCGCGCGAAGCTGACCCCGCGCACGAAGGCGATCATCCCCGTGCACTACGCCGGGCAGGCCTGCCGCATGGAGGAGCTGCGCGCCATCGGCCGCGAGCGTGGACTGCGCGTCATCGAGGACGCCGCCCACGCCTTCGGGACGACCTACCGCGGGGAGCCAATCGGGCGGACGCCGGATGCCGCGGTGTTCAGCTTCTATGCCACGAAGAACATTACGACGGGCGCGGGCGGCATGGTCACCACCGACGACGATCGCCTCGCGGACGAGGTGCGGCGCCGGCGGATGCACGGGCTCAGCGCCGACGCGTGGGGCCGCTACACGGAGTCGGGGACGCCCTTTTACCGGGTGGTGGCGCCTGGGTTCAACTACGCGATGGGCGACATCGAGGCGGCCATCGGGCTCGCGCAGCTCCGCCGCGCGGACGCGCTCTTGGCGCGCCGCCGCGCGCTCGCGGAACAGTACGCCGCCCTGCTGGGCGACCTTCCCGAGATCGCGCTGCCCGAGGAGCGCGAGCCCGGGCACTCGTGGCATCTCTACGTCATCCGGCTCCGGCGCGGCGCCCTGAGCATCGACCGCGACGCCTTCCTCCGCGCCATGCGGGAGGAGGGGATCGGGACCTCCGTGCACTTCATCCCGCTGCACTACCATCCCTACTATCGGGAGACGTTCGGGTGGAAGCGGGGCGACTACCCGCAGGCTGAGGCCGCGTTCGACGAGATCGTGTCGCTGCCGCTCTACACGCGGATGAGCGACACGGACGTGGAACGGGTGGCGAAGGCGGTGCGCCGTATCGTAGAACGACACCGGAGGTGAAGGGCATCGCATCGCGCGCCATGGATGTGGTGGTGAGCGCCGTGGGGCTGGTCGCGCTGGCGCCGCTCTTCGCGCTCATCGC
>DATLZC010000218.1:0-15979 GCA_035574215.1 Dehalococcoidia bacterium
GCCCGCGCCGGAGCTTGCGCGCCCGGCCGGGCGTAGGCTCAGCCGTCGTGGTCAGCGATCCGCCTCCCGTTCTTAGCAATTTCTAGAATACGCCTTCACCCCGCGACCGTCAACGCGAGACTAGAACGAAGATTCGACCGCGCGGCTTCTCTTCGCCCTGGGGTTCATGCATCAGGAGGGGCCCAGGCGCCCCAGCGCATTCGGGCACGCCCGGGCGCCTTTGATGCATCTGCCTCTCGTCGCGCATCACGCCCGAAGCGTACCTTAGCGATCGCTAAGTCAGAAAGGAGCGCTCGCATGGCCGTCGATGCAGACACCCTCGCGATGCTCCGGACGGAGCCGGAGGCGCCGGAGCTCGACCTGAGCTGGCTCGACCCGGGCACTGAGTGGGGCATCCGCGCCCGCCCGAGCCGCCGGGGGCTCACGCTGGACGACATCAACATCGGCTCGTACGGCGACATCCCGGAGTATTCGAACAACGAGACGATGCTGCAGCGGGGCGCGGCTCGTCGCGACGGCACGCCGCGCACAGGCTGGCGCGTCCACGACCGGGGCTCGGTCTGGTCCGACAACGCGACGCTGCTGTACGAGGAGGCCGTACAGCGCCAGTGGTCGTCGGCGACGGACATCCCTTGGGAGACTTTGGAGCCCCTGCCCGACGAACTCGAGCTGGCCATGTGCCAGCTCTGCACCTTCCTCACGGAGGTGGAGTTTATCGCCGGTGACACGCCGGGGAAGTGGCTGCCCAGGGTGTCGAACGACCACTACGAGGTCAAGCTCTTTCTCGCCTCGCAGATCATGGACGAGGCGCGCCACCTCGACGTGTTCCGCAAGCGGGCGCTCGCCAACGGAGGCGGCCTGTTGAGCGCGGGCCCGGGCACCGGACTGCGGGCCATCATCGACTCGCAGGACTTCTCCGAGATGTCCGCCATCATGCATCTGGTGGGAGAGGGCTTCATCCAGAGCCTGTTCCGATCGGGCGAGCTCATCTCCACGAACGAAGCGGAGAAGCGCATCTTCCGGCTCGCCGCGCAAGACGAATCCCGCCACGTGGCCTTCGGCGTCATGCACATGAAGTACATCCTGGAGACGGAGCCCTGGCGGCGCGAGGAGCTGCACTCCTATCTGGACATCGGCGAGGGCATCTTCGCCGCCACAGGCGTCTCCGTGAATCCGGCCTCGATGGAGTCGCTCGCCATCCTGCTCGGCGGCGGACTGCAGAAGATCGACGAGGGCATCCGGATGCTGCTGGCGGTGCGCAGACGTCAGGTCCAGGAGTACGTCCACCGCCTCGAAGTGGCGGGCCTCGGAGAGCGGAAGGACCGGATTTCGCCCCGCTTGCGCATGTTCCTCGACTGACGCATCCCGCCCCGGCGCCCCCGTGAAGGCCGGTCTCGCCGAGGACCGGCCTTCGAGTTGATCTCGTTCGTGGGCCGATGTACCTTGGCGCCGAATCGACCGCCCGCAAAGGGGGCCCTGCGATCGCGTTCCGAGACCTTCAGCGAGCCTGGGAGCTCCTGTTCCTTCTAACCCGCCGCGAGCTCAAACTGCGCTACCAGGACACCGCCCTGGGCTTCATCTGGTCGCTGTTCAAACCGTTGTTGCTCGCGGCGGTGCTGTTCGTCGCCCTCAAGCAGATCGTCCGGATCGATGTCGAGGACTACCACCTCGTGTTGCTCACGGCCATCTTCCCCTGGACGTGGTTCCAGACGTCGCTGCTCATCGCGACGCCCGCCTTCGCCTCCAACGGCGCGCTGATCAAAAAAGTGCGCTTTCCGCGCGCCGTCCTACCACTGTCGACCATCACCAACAACGGCGTCCAGTTCGCCCTCTCGCTGCCCATCGTCGCCCTCGCGGTGGTCCTCAGCGGCGAGCGACCATCGCCCGTCTGGCTCATCGGCGTCCCGGTGCTGGGATTCGTGCAGCTCGTGCTCATGATGGGCGTGGCGCTCTTCATCGCGTCGCTCGATGTGTTCTTCCGCGACCTGGAGCACCTCATCGAGGTGGTGCTCCAGCTCTGGTTTTATGTCACGCCAGTCATCTATCCGCTCGCCATCGTGCCCGACCGATGGGAGCTCTATCTGCGACTGAACCCCATGACCCCCGTGATCGAGGGGTGGCGCCAGCTCTTCATGCATAACACGATGCCGGCCGGTGAACTGTGGCCCGCTCTGGTGTTCTCGGCGGCCGCCATCGTGATCGGGGCGTTCACATTCCAGCGAACGCAGGGGAGCTTCGCCGATGCCCTCTAGCGTCTCCGGCGCGCCTGCGATCGTGCTCGAGGGCGTGGTGAAGCAGTACTCGCTGTCGCTCCAGCGGGAGGCCACCGACCTCAAGACGGCCATCCTGCATCTGCCACGCTTCCTGTCCCGGGCCCGCCGTCCCTTCACCGCCCTCGACGGCATCGACCTTACGATCGAGCGCGGCGAAAGCTTCGGCATCATCGGGCCCAACGGCTCCGGGAAGAGCACGATGCTGCGCATCATGGCGGGCATCACGCCACCGACCCGCGGTCGCGTCGTCACCAACGGGCGCGTCTCAGCGCTTTTGGAACTGGGGTCGGGCTTTCACCCACGGATCACCGGCCGTGAGAACGCCATCCTGAACGCGGTGCTTCTGGGCCTGACCCTCAAGGAAGCGCAGGAGGTCCTCCCCAGCATCATCGAGTTCTCCGAGCTGGGCGACTTCATCGACCAGCCCATGCGGACGTACTCCTCGGGCATGTATTTCCGGCTCGGGTTCGCCGTGGCTGTTCACGTCAAACCGGAGATCCTGCTCATCGACGAAGTCCTGGCGGTCGGAGATGCGGAATTCCAGCACAAGTGCCTGAATCACATCGGCGAACTCCGGAAGCAAGGGGTGACGCTCGTCCTCGTGACCCACGATCTCATGAAGGTGCCCGAATTCTGCGACCGGGCCATCTTGCTCGAAGGCGGGCGCATCACCGACCACGGTCACCCGCAGCGGGTCGTCCACAACTATCTCGAGCGCGTCGAGCGGCTCCTCGCCCTGAGCGAGGCCGAACTCGAACGGCTCCGGCAGGAGCAGCAGTCGAAGGCGGCGTCAGGATGAAGATGGTACGGCTCGACTTCAGCGGTCTGACGTCGGGCATCCGCGCGATCCAGGTGGGACAGCGCGACCGCCCCGGGCTGGACGTGCGGGCGGCGCTGGGGCCCAGGCTTCCGTTTCGCTCGGACAGCGTCGATGAGGTGTTCCTCGACGACGGGCTCGCCCACGTCGACGACTTCGTCGGCACGCTCGAAGAGCTGTGGCGCATCTGTTTGCCCGGCGCGCTGATCCACCTGCGGCTGCCCCACGCCTCGTCTTCGTGGGCGGCGACTCGTGACCCGCGACATCCCCACCGGTTCACCCTCGAGACGTTCAACTACTTCGACCCGCGCTTCAAGGATCCCCACTGCCCTACGCCGGCGACCTTTCGCGTCGAGCAGGCCGAACTGCGAGTCACGGGAGCGCGGGGCGACCCCTCCGGGCTCGCGCTCGCCAGAGGGCCTATCGCGCGGTTCATCGAACGCTTCGCGAACCGCAACCGGGGCATGCAGTACCGCGCCGAACGTTGGTTCGCGGGGCTCTTCGGCGGCTTCGAAGAGATGAGCATCGTCCTCGCGGTCGAGAAGTAGGACATCCTCGCGCCTATGCGGCCCGCGCGCCCTCCGGCGGTCGATCTCGACTACTCCGTGGAAGAGTTCCACGCGGGCGAACACCGCGACAGCGTCTTCTTCCACCAGCGGATCGAGGACGCCGTCGTCGAGCTCGCCACCCGGCCTCGGGCCGGGCGCGTGCTGGACGTGGCGTGCGGGCTCGGCAAGCAGGCCGCGCGCATCGCTTCCGCAGGGCCGGAGACGTGGGGCCTGGAGGCGTCGGACCGCATGATCGGTCTGGGCCGCTATCTGTACGACGGAAGCGGCGTCATCTACGTGCGGGGAATCGCCGAGGCGCTGCCCTTCGCCGACCGGCAGTTCGACCGCGTGGTGTGCCAGGGGGCGCTGGACCACTTCGCGGACGCCGCGTCCTTCATGCGCGAGGCCGCGCGCGTGCTGCGCCCGGGCGGCCGCGTCATCATCGCCCTCGCCAACTACGAGAGCCTCTCGTGCCGGCTTGGGCGGGGGCTAGCCCGCGTCAAGCGCGCGTTGGGCCGCCCGCTTCCTCCCGGGCGTCCGTACTGGGAGCCGCCAGAGGACCACAACGTCAAGGGCACCTACGCCTACGTCCGCAGCCTGGGCAGCGGCACGCTCGAACTCGAGCGCTGCTTCGGCATCTCGTTGCTCTGGCTGTTCAGCCGCTGGGGGCCGTTGCTCGACCGGCTTTCCCTCAGCGTAGCGCGCGCCGTCTGGTTGGCCCTCGACGCCGTCGCCTATCGGTTACCGGCGCTCGCCGATATGATGGTCTCGGTGTGGCGGCGCCCCGAAGATCCGCCGCCGTGAGCCCCCGGTGTATGGTGCTGAAACAGATTCGCGACGATTACGACGCCTACGTCGACGCCGCCTTCAAGGTCGTCCCCGACCGTCCCCTCCGAGATCACCTGCAAGCGCGGGCCGAGCGCGCCGCCGCCATCGTCTTCGACGGCGCATGGCCGGCGGTCGCTCTGTTCCGCCTGAAACGCTGGTTCCGGGAGCGCAAGCTGTACCCGCTCGGATGGCTCTGCGACGTGCTCTCCCGGGCGTTCTGGCACGTGTTCATCGGTCACTACGTCGAGGCGGGCCCTGGCCTCATCATCGCCCACGGCAACGTCGTCATCGACGGGAAGTGCACACTGGGGCGCGATGTGCAGATCAGCCCGTTCGTCACCATCGGGCTCAGCAACAGCGCCCGCATCGGCTTCTCCCCTTACGGCCCGACCATCGGGAACAACGTGTACATCGGGACGGGCGCCAAGGTCCTCGGGCCTATTACGGTCGGCGACAACGTCCGTATCGGCGCCAACGCCGTCGTAATCGACGACGTCCCGCCGGACACCACCGTCGTCGGCGCGCCAGCGCGCGTCGTCGGCCCCAACCCCTGGACCGCGGGCGAGCTGGCGCCCTACGCCCCCAAGAAGCGGCGGCGTCGGGCCGCCGACAATGACGGCGAGCAGCGCGCCTGAGCGCCGGCGTCAGACCTCGGCCAGCCACTGTCGGTAGTTGTATTGCGCGAGGGATCCGGGCAGTCCGGGCTCGCGGCCGCGCACGAACCGCCACGCGCTGGAGTAGGCGACGCCGGTGTAGAGCTGAATCAGCGGCCCGTGCCGCGCCAGCATCGTGCGCTGGGCGTCGAGCAGCGTGGCCCGCCGCGCCTCGCGGTCGAATTCGCCCCAGCTCAGCGTCACCAGCCAGTCGATGACGTCGTCCTTGAAGCCGAACCAGTTGCCGATGCCGCTGATGCCGCCGCTGTGGTAGAAGCGCGTGGGGATGTCGGGCGATTCGTACGGCGTGTGGGTGATCAGCGTGGCGTGGAAGTTGCCTGTGCGGAGGTTGATGAACCACTGGAAAAGCTCGAGCGCCTGATGCTCGGCCTTGAACCCGAGATCGTTGAGCTGGGCGACCACCCGGCTAGCGATGTCGACGACGGGCGGCAGGTTCGACGACTGCACCACGATCTTCGCTCCGGCCGCGCCGGCGCGCTCGATGAGCCGGCGAGCGTCGGCGAGCCGAACCGCGGGATCCTGCCCCCACCGGTACGCCGCATCCAGTTCGCTATCGGGAAGCGACCAGAAGCCATCGGCCAGATGCGGATTCACCGGACCCAGGGTCCTGCCGTCCCCGAACGTCAGCTCAGCGATGAGCCGCTCGCGGTTCAAACCGAAGTCGATGGCCTGACGGACGCGTTCGTCGTTGAACGGCGCCTGATCGACCCGCATGCCCAGGGACACGTACGAGAGGCTGGGCGTGCCGTACGCCTCGACCTGGTCGCCGAACTCCTGCAGCACCTGCGCCGCCTCCACCTTGTCGCGATTGCTCATCATGTGGATGGCGCGCTCGCGGAACGCGCGCAACCGCTCGTCGTCGGTGTTGAAGATCCTCCAGGACATGCCATCCAGGTACGGAATGTCGGGCTGGAAGTAGCCCGGAAACCGCACGATGTCGATCTGCCGGTTGTTGTCGAGATGTCGGAGCTGGAACGGACCGCTCCCGACCGCCTTCGCCGTCAGGTTCTCCGAGAGCAGCTCCTTCGGAATGATCACGCCCGAGCTGATACCACCGAGCGCGTCGTACGTGTACGCGTACGGGAACTTGGTCTTCACCACCATCGTGTACCGGTCGGTCGCCGTGATGGAGTCCATCACGGTGGCGTGCCAGGTCTTGCTCGTGACCAGGGGATTGTCCCGGTAGCGGTAGTGGGAGAACGCCGCGTCCTCGGCGTCGACCTCGCGTCCGTGGATGGGCGCGAGGTCGTGGAAGCGGATGCCCGGCCGCAGCTTGATGATGTAGGTCAGCTCGTCGGGTTGCTCGACGCTTTCGGCGTGGTCCAGGACGACGGTGTCCGTGCGGAAGTCGTTGTGTAGCGGATAGCCGTACAGCCGGGGGAAGATCGATAGCCCCGTCGCTACCTCGATGTGGGGGTCGACGCCGAACGTCGGCGGCACCGTCGTCCCCGTGATGAGGATGCCCCCGCGACGGGGCTCCTCAGGTCCGGCGGTGGCCGCCGAGCGGTACACCGGAATGTCCGGCGGCGGCTTCTGACCCTCGCCGCCACAGCGCCAGGCGGCGACCCCGCCGGCGACAGCCGCGCCGGCCAAGAACCCCCGGCGAGACACGCGCCGGAACAGGAGGCTTCCTTTCACGATGTCGCGCCCCACCGCCCGGCCTCGCCCCGTTCCCATATCGGCCATGAGTGTACCGTCGACGGGCCCGCTTGTCCCACCCGGCGTTCTCCTTGACACCGCGCCCCGTCGCGGGTACCGTGACGGCCGCCATCGATGCGAAATTCGTAGCGGAGAGCGAGGCGGCTTCGATGCCCGACGCCACCGACCTGCAGATTCTGCGCATTCTCGAAGAAAACGGCCGGATCACCAACCGCGAGATCGCGGAGCGGGTCGGCGTCTCCGAGGGTACCGTCCGCAACCGCATCGAGCGCATGATCCGCGAGGACCTGCTCCGCATCGTCGGCGTCGTCAACCCGCAGAAGCTCGGCCTCACGACGACCGCCGTCATCGCCGTCTCGTGCGAGCTTCCCCGCCTCGCCGACGTGGCCGAGCGGATCGCTGCGGTCGACAACGTGGTGTACGTGGGCTACACCACGGGGACGGCCGACCTCATCTGTCTGGGATTCTTCCCGGGGACCGACGCGTTGACCGACTTCCTCACCGGCACGCTGGCTTCGATCCCCGGGATCACGAAGGTCGAAACGTCCATCATCCTGAAGTCGGTGCGGAGCCTGTTCCCCGCCGCGGGCAGGTATCTCCCCACCAGCGCAGCCGCGCGGGCGGCCGCCGAGCGGTGACCGGACGCTACGCCAGACCGCGCGCCTCACGGAACGCGCGTCCGAGCGTCTCCCACACCACCTCGGGCCGGGCGCAGCGAATGGCCGACATGCTTTCCGTGCCCCGGTAGCTCCACGCGGCCACATGCGTGGCGCCCTCTTCCACCGCCACACGCACGCCCATCGCCAGCTCCTCCTCCCGCCCCTCGGGCACGGAGAACGCCTGCACCCAGATCTGGCTGCCGAGCCCGCGAGCGCGGGCCGCCGCCACGGCGCGCCGGGTGAACGCTCGCGCGAACGGCTCGGGGTCGGCCTTGGCGGCGAACCAGTACGGATCGCACCCGAAAATATCGAGCCCCGCGATGGACGCTGCGGCATCCCAGTCGGCGATGCCGAACTCGAGCCAGGGCCGCTCGCGGGTCACGCCCTGTCGCTCCCACCACGCCTTCACACGCGCCGCGTAGTCGGTGAGCCCGACGCCCTCGAAGTCGGTCGGGATGAGGCACAGGGCGTTGCGCAGGCCGAGGCGCTTGGCCTCGCCGCACATCTCCGTGAGGAATTCGAGGAGAAACAGCTCCCGGAACCGGCGCACCTCGTCGTTCATGACCGGCGGCATGGGCCTGCGGGCGGACCGGCGGAACTTCTGCTGGCACCAATCGCAGTAGCAGGCGTAGCCGCCGGCCTTCAGCGTCTCGAACGACGCTCCTACGAAGTGCGGCTCGTCCCAGAACACGACGTCGCCGCCGATCTCTGCGCAGGCGCGCACCCACTCCCGCATGTAACGTCGCGTCTCGGGGTGGTTCGGACACGCCGCGGGGTAGCGCCGCCCAGCGGTGTCCACCTGCCACGTCTCCGGATGGTCGACGAGGAAGCGGGACAGGCTCTCGCCCCCGAAGATGCCCATCACGGCCCAGGGGTCGAGCCACGCTTCGAGCCCGGCCTCGTGCGTCGCATCGACCACCTCCCGCATCGTGTCGCGCGCCCATAAGAGGTCGCTCTCCGTGAGACAGTGCACCACGTAGGTGCAGCCGTGCTCCACCATGTCGCGCAGGTCCTCGCGGACGTGGCGGAGCGACCGCTCGTTGAAGTAGCTGACGCCGGTTTCGACCACGCACCTCCCTCCGGGGCGAAGCCCGCCGGCCGCGAGTATACCCGTTCGGCCCGCGAGATTCAGGGCCGTCGCCCTCGCGCGCCCCGCGGCGATGTGCGTACACTGACGAACGTCGACCGGTGGCCCCAGCGGCCACGAGCCGAGGGCGGCGGCCTGCACGACACCGACGGCGCGAGATTCGTCCATCGCGCGACGGCACGAGGGAATCGACGGTCCAGGCCGGCAGGGAGCGCATGGCGCGGCGTTCACTTCCCCCCGACTTCATCACGACGGCGGCGACGCGTCTCCAGGCGGTGAAGCGATGAGGCGCGCGCTCTTCGCAGTCGTCGCCGCGATCGCGCTGGCGGTCGCGACACCGGGCCCGTCCGCTCCGGACGCCGGCGCGTACCAGCTCGCGTCGTACTTCTGGCCCGACCAGCGCATTCCAGTGCCCTACTGCGTGAACCCGGTGGGCATCCCCCGGGGGGACGACGGCCTGCCGATCATGACGCCGCAGGAGTTCGTCGACGAGGTCGTCGCCGCATTCGATAAGTGGCGGGCCGTGAGCCTCTCTCGGATCTGGGCGGTGTACGTGGGGCTCTGCCCCGACTTCCCCGCGGGCGACAACGACGACGGCGTGAACGCCGTGGGCTGGGGCGCCCTGGCGGGCCCGCAGGTCGGCCTCACGCGGGTTCGCTCGCTCGTGTCCTCGCGCGAGGCCATCGAGGCCGACCTGATTCTCGATAACTACAGCGTCCAGCGTATCTTCGCCGGCAGAATGGAAGAGTATCGCCGCGACGTTCTCCCCGCGATCCTCGCGCACGAAGCCGGCCACTTCCTCGGGCTGGACCACTCGCCGGACCCGCGCGCCCTCATGTACGACACCCTTCCGGACGGCGAGCTGATTCGCGAGCCCCAGGCCGACGACATCGCGGGCATCTCCGCGCTGTACTACGGCCGTGAGCGGGCGTACGCGCCGCGCATCGCCGACGTCGCTTGCGATCCCACTGCGAACCGGGCCACCGTCACGTTCGCCTGGAACCGCCCGCCCGACCGCGAAGGTAACGCCGGCTACTGGATCGATCTGACGCTCGACCCGTTCTTCCGAGCGTTCCTGAACTGGGGAGTCGGCCCGCAGACAGACAGGCTGACCTGGCCCGGCCTCATCGGCGGGCTGCCCCACTACTGGCGCATCTACAACGTGAACCCCGTGGCAAACGGCTACACGCCGGCTCCCGGGTTCGTGACGCCGCGCTGCTACGCCGGCCTGCCCGTCCCTGCAGGGCCGTCCGGCCTCGAGGCGAGCTTCCTCTGCCGGCCCGACGGCTCCGTCACGGCCGTCTTCCGGTGGAACGAGTCGCTCGGCGCGACGGGATATTACGTCGACCTGACGCTCGACCCTGCATTCCGCGCCTTCCTCGCCACCCCCGTGGGCCCGGGCGCAGGTGTGTTGAAGTGGCCAGGGCTTATCCCCGGCGCCCTCCATTACTGGCGAGTCTGGGCGTACAACCCGTGGGGCGGGCAGCACGCCTACGGGCTCCCGTTCGTGACGCCCGTCTGCCGCTGAGTAGCGTCGACCCTGCGCCCGCGGACCGGTATCATCGGCGCAGGCGCGCCGTATCTGGGGAGGAACTCATGCCGACGAATCTCAAGCCGGGCGACGTCGCCCCCGATTTCGATCTCCCGTCCGACTCGGGCGAGCGGGTACGGCTGCGCGACCTTCGGGGCAAGCGCGTTGTGCTCTACTTCTACCCGAAGGACGACACCCCGGGCTGCACCACCGAGGCCTGCTCGTTCCGCGACGCCTGGACCGAGATCCAGAAGCGCGGGATCGTCGTCCTGGGTGTCTCGAAGGACAGCCCCCGGTCTCACGTGCGCTTCAAGGAGAAATATTCCCTGCCGTTCACGCTCCTGTCCGACGAGGACCATGCCGTCGCCGACGCGTACGGCGTCTGGGGGCCGAAGACGTTCATGGGCCGTCAGTACGAGGGAATGGACCGCGCCACCTTCCTCATCGGACCGGACGGCCGCATCGAGGCCGTCTGGCCCAAGGTGAAGCCCGAGGGCCACGCGGAGGAGGTGCTGGCCGCGGTCGAGGAGCGAGCGGGCTGAGTCCTTCGGTTCCCCGAGTCGAGCCGTCTGGCACCCCTACGGGCGCGCCCCTACGGGGCCGACACTTCCAGGGGACCGGGCCCATGTTCGGCGTCGTCAAGTTCTTCTTCCTCCTTACGACGACCCTGTTCGGGGCGTTCGTGCTCGTGCCGACTGTCCTCGCCGCCGGCCTCTTCGCACTGGCGACGTTGGGCGACCCCGGCCCGTGCAGACAAGGCGCGCCATCCGCATGGTCGGAGGCCGAGCTTGCGAGCGCGTTCGACGCTAAGTGGAACGCCGTCCAGTATCAGGCCGCCATGGGTCAGGAAGCTTCGGTGACCTTTACCGAGGACGAAGTGACCGCGCGGGCCGCGCGTTTCCTCGAGGATCAGGGCCGCGCCGATACCGTGCGGGATCTGCGGATCTGCTTCAGGAGCGACGGAGCCATCGAGGCTTCCGGCGTCATCTCCCCGCCCGTCGGCCCCGACTTCGCGGTGCGCGGCCGCGGCCATGTGAGCGTACCGGGGCCCCATCCCGCCGCCAGCATCGCCGACCTCCGGATCGGCAGCGTCCCGGGGTTCATCTCAGGCCTCGCCGCCGGCCCCATCAACGACTTCCTGCAGTCGCAGTTCGAGGCCATCGTCATCCTCCCGCGGGTGGAGATCCAGGTGACCGAAGGACAGCTCACGCTGACAGCGCGCCCCTACGCCTCAGCGCACGGCCCCGGCGATGGCCAGGGCGAACGGTAGCGCCCGCGACGTCTCCATCCGCAACGTCACGCCCGAGCGCTCCCACACCAGCGTATTCCGCTCGACGATGCGCTTTCGTTCGACGACGGGTCTGCCTTCCGCGTCCAGGTAGTGCAGCACGATGGCGCCCCCTTCGAGCCACCGCGCCGGGGCGCCGTTCACTTCGACGCGCGCGATCTCGACCGGCGGCTCATCGAAGGACGCCGCGAGCGGCCCCTCGTAGAGGTCGAAGCCGCCGTCGAGATACGACAGGATCACGACCGGATTGCCCTGCTGCGGTTCCCAGAGATAGACGGCGTCCGGCCCCGGCCATCCCTGCGGGAACATGAGCGGGAACGAGGCGAGCCGCCGCGCCTCCTCCAGCGTCACCGGCCGCGCGAAGCCGCGCGCCGCCAGCGGCGTCGGCGTGGGAAGCGGCGTCGGCGACGGCGCCGAGGTCGCGACCGGGGCCGCGGAAGGCCCCACTCGTAGCCACTCCCGCACAGCGTCCGAGGTCGCGAGGACGACCACCGCGGTTCCGAAGCCTGCCGCGGCGACCGCCACCGCGGCCAGCGCCAGCGCCGCGGCGCGCGGCGGGGCGAGGCGGCGTTCCGGGGCCTCGAGCCGGCGCATTACGCGCGCCATCAGATCCGCAGGCGGGCGCGGCGCGGTCGCCGCCAGCGCTTCCCAGTCAGCCCCCACCTCCGTCCAATCTGGCGGCGCCCCGGGACCGCGTCTCGGGGGACGCCGTTCGTGGGCGAGCGCCCTGAGCCGGCCCAGCGCCTGCGCCACGCGCCGCTCGAATTCCCGCCGCGAACAACCGAGCGCCTCCATCGCCTCGCGCTCGGAGACGTCGAGGGCGAAGCGGAGCGCGAGCGCGGCCGCGTCCTCCGTTGGCAGCGCCCGTAAGGGCGCGAGAGTCTCGGGGCCCTCGGCTCTCGCCTTCGGCGGCGCTGCCGCTGGCCTGCGGACGCGAGCCTCACGAGCGGTGCGCACCAGTTCTCGGGCGACGAGCGCGAAGAACGAACCTCGCGCCGGCCGCCGCATCAGATCGCGGGCCGCCCGCACGTACGCGTCGACCGACGCATCGGCGGCCGCCGCCTCGTCGGGGAGGAGCAGCCAGGCGAGCCGCCACACGCGGTCCTGCGAGCGCTCCACGAGCGCACGCCAGGCGTCGGGCGCTCGCAGGCGGGCGCGCTGAACGAGGACATGGCTGTCGATTGGAGCCACCTCCCGGGCGCGCTTCGACGCGCGCCACCACGCAAGCGTCGTCCGGTGGCGGGGAGCGCCGCATCGGGAAGACCGCGCACCTACGCGGGAAGCGTGAGCTGACCCTGCGTCACGAGCCGCACGCGGTCGGGGAAATCGGAGCAAATGGCGTCGACGCCGGCGTCGACCATGCGCCTGATGTCCGCCGGCTCGTTCACGGTCCAGGTCAAGAACGACAGCCCCCGGCGTTGCGCGGCGCGGACGATTCCCGGGGTCACGACCTCATGGTGTACGGAGATGGCCTGCGCGTTCAGGGACAGCGCGAACCCGAAGAACTCGGTCCAGTCTTTGATGGCGCGCCCGTCCGTGAGCAGCGCGGCGGCCATGCGCGGCTCCGCGCGACGCATCGCAGCCACCACCTGGGGCCAGAACGAGTGCGCCTCGCAGTCTTGCACGGCGTTCGCTTCCCTGACCACCCGGCACACCTGGTCCTCGATCCCCGGCTGCTTGATCTCGAGCACGAGGAGCGCGCGGCCGGCGACCTCGGTGATGACTTCGGCCAGGGTCGGAATGGGCTCGCCGGCGAACCGGCCCTCGTGCTGCTTCGCGCCGGCGTCCAGCCGCCGCGCCTCCTCCAGCGTCATCTCGCGGATATCGCCCGTGCCGTCGGTCGTGCGGTCCACCGTCGAGTCGTGGAGGAGCACAGGCACGCCGTCCTTCGTGCAGTGCACATCGACCTCGATGGCGTCAGCGCCCAGCTCGATCGCCTTGCGCACGCCGGCCAGCGTGTTTTCGGGCGCGTGCCCCTTGCAAGCGGCGTGGGAGGTGACGAACGGGATGCGCATGGATGAACCTTTCGCGCCGGCGGACGGCTACTTCTTGAGCGCCGAGAGATGCTCTTCGATCACGGATCTCGGCGTGAACCAGAGCACGAGCGTCAGCGCCGCCGCGACGAGCAGCAAGTCGTCGATCTTTCCTACGAGCGGGATGAAGTCGGGCGCGAGGTCCAGCGGCGAGGCCAGATAGAGCACGACCGCGGGCATCACGATCTTCGCGACGAGAGGCACACGCTCATCGCGCAGCAACGCGACGGCGAGCTGGAGCTTTTTCCGCCAGGGCAGCTCGATGATGGTGCGTCCGAAGTCCGCACGGGCCATCGGCGTGATTATAGCCGCGGGGCGTCCGAGGAGAAACGCACCCCCCTCAACCCAGGTCGCTGGCGACGCCGGCGTCGAGATGGCGCTCTACGAAGGGGTCTGGCACGTCCTGCGGCGGGGGCGGCTCGAATTCTCCGCGCTCGATGGCCTCGATGGCCCGCTCGCACCACTCGATGTACATCTTCCGGAAGCGCATCGCCAGGTCCAAGGTAAGCGACCAGAAGAGGCCGGCCCGCTTGTTCCCGAGCTCCTCGACCCCCTTGCGGATGCGCTGCCGCAGCACGGTGTCGGAGAACGCCAGCAGCTTCTGATGCTCTTCCATCTGGCGGCGGAAGAGGATGAGGAGGTCCTCGGGAGGAAGTTCAGCGCCGAAGAACACACGAATCAGGAACGGATCGCGGATGGACGTGGCCGGGGGCGACTCGCGGAGCCACCGGCGGAGCTCAGCGCGCCCCTCGGGGGTGATGTGATAGACCTTGCGGTTGGGCCGCCCGTCCTGAATCTCGACGGTCTTGCGGACGAGCCGCTCAGCCTCCATCTGCTTGAGGGTCGGGTAAATCTGGCTGAGCTCTGCGTTCCAGATGTGCTGGACGGACGCGTCGAAAAACTGCTTGAGCTGATAGCCCGTCATCGGGCTGATGGTGAGGATGCCGAGCAGGGCGTGCTTGAGGGACACCCGAAGTCACCTCCCGAACCCCAGCTCGGTCCGGAAGGGCGCATCCTCAGATGCGCCGCGCCGCCATGAGCTGGTCGAGCTGCAGCCCGGCGCCGTCGACGCCGCGGTGGCGCAGCCGCCGCTCGCGGCGGCGAAGCTTCCGGTCCCGCACGACCCGCCGGCGCGCCTCTGCCTCACGGATGCGCTCACGCAGAATGGCATCGGCCACATATTCGGTCAGGGCGACGTTGTAGTCCAGCATCGGTGCCCTCCTTCGGCGTCGTACCGGCGTTCCCCGGTCAGTATCGACCGCCGTATGGCATTCCTTATATATCACGACTGATATATGGAAATCAAGGCAGTGGGGCAATTCGGCGGGGACTTCCGTCCATTTGGACTACGGAGATGCGACCGATGTCAGCCCGCCGCCAGCCGTTCGGCCTGCGCGATGAGCGTCTCGGCGGCGGTGTGAGGGTCCAGGCCCCGCGCGGCGACCCGCCGGACGACGTCGTCGAGCGCACGGTCGTCGGTATGCGCCAGCACCCGTTCGAGGAGCCGATGACGCACCAATGTGAGCACCTGATGTCGCGCCTGGGCTGCCCGCTGGCGCTCGAGCGCGCCGCTCTCGACGAGCCATTGCCGGTGCCGCTCCAGAGCGTCCACCAGCTCGTCGATGCCCTCGCCCTTCGCGGACGACGCCTTGAGCACCGGGACGCGCCAGCCATCGCGGGCGGTGCCCTCCACCATCGAAGCCACCTGCCGCATGAGCTGGTCCGCGTTCGGGAGGTCGGCTTTGTGGACGACCAGCACGTCGGCGATCTCCATGATGCCCGCCTTCATCGCCTGTACGTCGTCGCCCGCGCCCGGCGTGAGCAGCACGACGGTCGTCATCGCCGCCGACGCCACCTCGACCTCGTCCTGCCCGGCGCCGACGGTCTCGATGATGACCACGTCCTTTCCCGCTGCGTCGAGCACGCTCACGACGTCCGCGGTGGCGGGCGCCAGGCCTCCCAATGCGTCACGGCTGGCCATGCTCCGAACGAAGACCTCGGGGTCCGATGAGAGGTCCTGCATACGGATGCGGTCGCCCAACAAGGCCCCATGGGTGAAGGGGGATGACGGGTCCACCGCGACGATGCCGACGGTCTTGCCGCGAGCGCGATAGGCCCGCGCGAGGGCCGCGGTGAGGGTGCTCTTCCCGGTCCCGGCGGACCCGGTGATGCCGATGGTGTGCGCTCGCCCGGTCCGGGTGTAGAGGAGGCGGACGGCTTCGTGACCCTCTGGGGCCCCTGCCTCGACGAGGCTGATCACCCTCGCCAGCGCTCGCCGGTCGCCTGCGATGAGCCGCTCGACCAGCTCGCCGATCACGCCGGGCCTACCTGGCGGCCGCCGGCTGCCGCTGGGACCGCTTCCACTCCCGGACGTATTCGATGATGTCCTGGGTCGACGAGCCCGGCCCGAAGATCTTCTTGAAGCCGAGGGCCTCGAGCTTCGGGATGTCCTCGTCGGGGATGATGCCGCCGGCGAAGAGCAGGATGTCGTTCGGGTCGATGCCCCGGTCTTTCAGCGCCTGCACGACGCGCGGGAAGAGCTCGAGATGCGCGCCCGACAGGATGGACAGGCCCACGACATC
>DATLZC010000219.1:0-5669 GCA_035574215.1 Dehalococcoidia bacterium
ACAGACGGAAGTACACGAGCGGAAACGGGAGGCGGAGCCACACCACGGTGTCGGCCTGCGCCAGCACCAGCGGGCGAACCACTCCGTAGTTCCCGTCGCACACCCAGCCGTCCGTATGACTCGCGAGCGTACGGGCGACGATCGCGCGGAATTCGTCCGCGGGCGTCGGCTCCCAGTTCGGCCGGTGGAACAGCGCGTCCAGCTCGACCACAGGAAGGTCGAGCATCCGCCCGAGGTCGCGGGCGACGGTGGATTTGCCCGAACCGGAGGGGCCGAAGATGGCGATGCGCCGCACCAACGCATGATACGGGCGCCGCGTCCGGCGCCACAAACAGCGTTTCCGGCTACGGCCGGTACCGGCGCAGCACGATGGTCGCGTTCTGGCCGCCGAGTCCGAACGAGTTCGAGAGCACGACATCGACCTCGAGCTCGCGCTTGTGGTTGGGCGTGTAGTCGAGGTCGCACTCGGGGTCGGGCTCTTCGTAGTTGATGGTCGGGGGGATGACGTTGTCGCGGATGGCGAGCGCGGAGATCACCGCCTCGACGCCGCCCGCGCCCGCCGCGATATGTCCGGTCATCGACTTCGTGGAGCTGATGGCGACCCTGCGGGCGTGCTTCTCGCCCAGCGCCATCTTGATGGCCGCCGTCTCGGCCTTGTCGTTGAGCTCCGTCGACGTGCCGTGGGCGTTGATGTACGAAATCTGGTCCGGCGTCACGCCGGCGCACTCCATCGCCCGCCGCATGGCGAGCGCCTGGCCGGAGGCGTCGGGCGCGGCGTCGTCGGTAGCGTCGAACGACCAACCGGCGCCCGCGAATTCGCAGATGATGGTGGCGCCGCGGGCCAGCGCGCGTTCCTCCGACTCGAGCAGGAGCATGCCCGCGCCCTCCCCGAGGACGAACCCCGACCGCCTGGCGTCGAACGGGCGGGATGCCCGCTGGGGTTCGTCGTTCCAGTCCCTAGTGAGCGCGCCGAGCACGGCCATGCCGGCGATAGCGAGCGGCGAGATGATGGCTTCGGCGCCGCCCGCCAGCAGGACGTCGGCGGCCCCCGTGCGAATGAGGTTGAAGGCGTGGCCGAGGGCGTCGGTGCCCGAAGCGCAGGCGCTGTTGATCGTGGTGTTGGGCCCTCGCACGCCCAGAACCCGTCCGATGCGCGCCGCCGCCATGTGCGGGCCCAGCCTGGGGATGAGGAGCGGGTCCACGCGGTTCGGCCCGCGCTGTTCGATGATCTCCTCCTGCTTGCCCATGACGAAGACGCCGCCGGTGCTGGCGCAGATGACGCCGATGTCATCGCGGTTCGTCTCGTCGATCTCGAGACCGCCGGAGCAGAGCGCCTGCTTCGCCGCGGCCGTGCCGATCTGGGCGAACCGGCCCGAGCGGCGCGCCATCTTGAAGTCCATGTAGGGGGAGGGGTCGAATCCCTCGATCTCCGCCGCGATCTGCACGGGGAAGCCGGTCGCGTCGAACTGGGTGATGCGCCGCACCCCGCTCACGCCCGCGAGCAGGTTCTTCCACGACGTCTCCACGTCGAGCCCGACCGGGCACACCAGCCCGAGGCCTGTGACCACGACCCTACGCATCTTCATGTCCGGCTCCTTCGGCGAAGAACCGTTCGAGTTCGGCCGCGACCACGTCCGGGCGCTCCATGGGGGCGAAGTGCGTGGTCCCGTCCAGTATACGGGTCGTGGCGTGGCCAAAGGCCTCGTGGATACGCTCGACGAAGCCGTCTCGCGCCAGTTCGCTCCGGGCGCCCCAGAGAATGAGCGTAGGGCAGGTCACGCCCGCGATGTATGGCGAAGGGTCGAGGCGGGCCACAGCCTCGTAGAACTTCGCCTCCAGCGCGGGAGGGCACTTGAGTTCGTACCGGCCGTCGGGGCGGGGCGCGAGCCCGCGCTCGGCGTACCAGCGGAGCGCTTCGTCCGTCCACGTGTCGAACGGAGGGCGCGCCCGGAACGACGCGATCATGTCGTCGGGGCTGTCCCAGACCGCCCGGCGCTTGAGGGCGAGCTCGCGCATGTCGTGCGCCGAGCGGGCCCGGCGCTCGCGATCCGGACGTCTCCATTCGGGCGGCGGGAGGATGGGTTCGATGAGCGCGAGAGCCCGCACGACGCCCGGGAAGCGCGCGGCGTGCACGACGAGCGTGGTGCCGCCCGACGAATGCCCCACGGCGACGGGATAGCGGAGGCCTAGGGCCTCGATGAGGCCCTGAAGGTCACGCGCGAAGGTCTCGAAGTCGTAGCCGTCGGGAGGCTTCGCGCTGTCCCCGTGGCCGCGCTGGTCGTTGGCGATGACTCGCCACCGCTCCGCCAGCCGCTCGGCGATGGGCGCCCAGGTCCACGAGAGGAAGCCGGTGGGGTGCACCGCCAGCAGCGGCGGCGCGTCGTCGTCGCCCCACTGGACGTAGTGGACCTCGATGCCGTTAGCGCGAACGGCGCCTTCTCGCGGGGTCATGCGTCTCCCGTTGTACGGGACCCGCGGGGGATGGTCAACGGTCGAGGGTTGCGCTTGCGGCTATACGACGACGGGCGGGGTGTACTCGCCGAAGACGGCGCGCATTTCGTCGCAGATTTCGCCCAGCGTCGCGTACGTCTTGACCGCCTCGAGGATCGGCGGCATGAGGTTCACGTTCTCGTCGAGACAGGCCTCGCGCAGTCAGATCCTAGTATCGGTCGTCCCAGGCGATGATTTCCTTGTCATCCAGACCGAATGCGAATGCCTGATCCGTCGCCGACCACTGTTCGCTCACTGGGTAGAGCCAGTCGATGGGTCGAGATGCTGAGGCATCCGCGGTGAAGAACAAGCCGGTAAGTGAGGCGCTGGGCGCCGCGAGAGGAAGGAGACCGGACCCCTTTGGACGGCTGGCAAACGCAATCTGGTAAAGGTTCGGATTCTCCTTGGACCGCAGAGCGACCCGGACCGGCAGAGGCTCTCCACCCAGCAGCAACGTGAGGGTCGGTCGCAGGGTCTCTGCCGTCACCCAGAAGGGGTCGGGGAATCCCGCGTCGACCATAGGTAGCTCCGTGTACGGCTCGACACCGGGCGGACAGACATCAGTGTTGCGCAGCCCGCAAGGCTGTGGTTGCCAATCGATCAAGTCGAGTACAGCGTCCACATCTTGCGTTCGGATGGCCGCAATCAACTTGCCGAGGTTCGGCTGAGCGGAGAGCTGCTCGGCCGCTTTGGTGGAGTCGACCGCACTCCTTGTGTCAGGGGTCGCTGTGGGGGCGGCGAGACCGGGCGGCCGAGGCAAGTCCTGACCACCGACGCGAAGAACCCATCCCATGATGGCAACCGCAGCCAACGTTCCGAGGCTCAGTGACAGTGCTATCGTTCGGCGATCCAACATGGCTTTCCTCCAAGGCTACCACGTCACCCGAAAGACCGCCGCCAACTCGCTCTTGTTCTGCCTCGCCCATTCCTGGCAGCGATATTGGGGAATAGTTCCTGACACGAGCCAGTAGCTCCCATTCCAGGCCCCCGGGGGACAGGCCACCGTTGAGTCGTGAGCTTTGTAGTCAGTGCGCGGGCACTGGTACGTGTTTGACGGTGGATTTGCGAAGTCGTCCGTGTCGGACCAGCAAGTGTCCGACGCATATCCAACGCGGGAGATCCGAGACCCGTTAGCTAAATCCGCGGACTGTGTAGGTGCTCAAACCCGGCCGGCGTACCGCAGTCGTCCAGATAGCCGATTTTCGCGGTAATGTATTGCCCGCTGTTTTGCTTTGCGACGGTATAGTAGGGATCGGGTAAACGGCTACTTGGGGCCACGTGGGTGTAGTGCATTTCGGTGCGGTCAATGTCGACCCAGGTGAGGCCGAACGCGGCCTGAGCAATCACTCGAGTCCCGCATTGTCCCCACCACGTGAGCTTGAACCTGATTGGGTACGCGGAATTCTGGGTTAGCCTGACCAGCAGCTGGGCGTACGCACCGTTGTCGTTCTGAAAGTTGAAGTCTCGCGCGCCAAAGGCCGGCGAACCTTCGTCGAAGTGCCACCCATACTCGTATAGACCGGAATACTGGAGCCCCGGGTACACGTCCCAAGTCGCGGTTGCGGCTTCGACCTTTGTGCTCGGCGTCAAGAGGCCTAGTATGGTTGACGCCAAGGTTATGAAGGTGGCTCGGGTTCCTAGTTTCCTCATGTCACTTCTGCTGCTTTCTATGGCGTACGCCTCTTTGTCCACTTTGCCCGTGCGGCGCCGTCACTTACCCGTCTTCGCTTCCTTTCAGCGGCTTGGCGCCGTGACCATTAGGTGACCGAGACAGCGTCGATTTGCTGCTAACAGCTTCCCGTTCGCAGGACTTCAGCCGTTGCATCCTCACCGTAGGCCTGACGCTACCACCCCCCCGGGGGGGGCTGTCAACCCCCTGATTGATCGGCAAGATTTGGAGATGCCAGGAGGTTTGCAACCGTTCATCTACATGCGCTTCGTCGGTTCGGGCACGAGTAGCAGGCGGAGCTAATGGTCCAATCTGAACGATCTCTGTGGAGCCCGGCGGGACGGGGTGGTGATGGAGGGCTGGGAATTTACACGACGACGGGTGGCGTGTACTCGCCGAAGACGGCGCGCATTTCGTCGCAGATTTCGCCCAGCGTCGCGTACGTCTTGACCGCCTCGAGGATCGGCGGCATGAGGTTCACGTTCTCGTCGAGACAGGCCTCGCGCAGGCGGGCGAGCGCTGCCTTCACGCGCTCGGAGTCGCGCTCGCGGCGGACCTTCTCCAGGCGGGCCCGCTGCTCCTTTACGGCGTCCGGATTCGGGCGGAAGATGGCTTTCGGCTCCTCCTCGTCTGTCCGGAAGCGGTTCACGCCCACGACCACGCGCTTGCCCGCTTCGATCTCCTGCTGCTGCCGCACGGCCGCCTCGTGAATCTCGGTCTGCATGTAGCCAGACTCGATGGCGGCGACGGCTCCGCCCATGTCCTCGATGCGGTCGAGGTACTCCTGCGCCTTGCGTTCCAGCTCGGAGGTGAGCCACTCGACGTAATAGGAACCGGCGAACGGGTCGATAGTGTCGGCCACGCCGGTCTCGTGGGCGATGATCTGCTGGGTGCGGACGGCCATGCGTTGCGCTTCCTCGGTGGGGATGGCGAGCGCCTCGTCGTAGCACGAAAGCGCGAGCGACTGCACGCCGCCCAGCACGGAGGCGAGCGCCTGAATGGCGGCGCGAATGATGTTGTTCTCGGGCTGCTGGGCCGTGAGGGTAGCGCCGCCGGTCTGCACGTGGGTGCGGAACATCCACGAGCGCGGGTTCGTCGCCTTGAAGCGCTCGCGCATGATCCTGGCCCAGAGCCGGCGCAGGGCGCGGTACTTCGCGATCTCCTCGAAGAAGTTGTTGTGCGTGTTGAAGATCCACGAGATGCGCTGGCCCACGTCGTCGATGTTGCCGCCCTGGCGGATCACCTCCTCCAGATAGGCGATGGCGTTCGCGAACGTGAAGCCCATCTCCTGCGCCGCCGTCGCGCCGGCGTCTCTGATGTGGTACCCGCTGACGCTGATGGGGTTGAACTTGGGGATCTCCTGCACGGCGTAGTTGATCAGGTTCGCCGCGAGCCGCAACGACGGCTTCGGGGGGTAGATGTACGTCCCGCGGGCCACGTACTCCTTCAGCACATCGTTCTGCGCCGTGCCCATGAGGTCGGAGCGGGCGACGCCCTGCTTCTCGCCCAC
>DATLZC010000220.1:0-4190 GCA_035574215.1 Dehalococcoidia bacterium
GGAGCTCGACTTCACCCAGCTCGACCTGTTCGCCATCTCGGGCCCGACGGGCGCCGGCAAGTCCTCCATCGTCGATGCCCTCACCTATGCCCTGTACGGACGCATCTACCGGGTCGGCGACGACGTGAAGGCGTTCATCTCGCTCGACCAGGGCACCGACCGGCCTCGGATGCTGGTCGCGCTCGAGTTCGAGGTGGGGAACGGCGTCTACCGGGTCGTCCGCACCACGGGCGAGAAGAGCCCGGCCCAGACGCAACTGGAGGAGCTCCGCGACGGCGAGTGGCTGCCGCTCGAGAACCGGATCTCGCAGGTCAACGCCCGCATCGTTCGCCTCGTCGGTCTCGACTTCGACGCGTTCACGAAGTCGGTCGTGCTCCCGCAGAACGAGTTCCACCGGTTCCTGTCGGGGAAGCCGGAGGAGCGCCGACAGATTCTCGACCAGCTCCTGTCCCTGGAGCTCTTCTCCCGGCTCCAACAGCGCGCGAGCCAGGAGGAGCGCCGTTGCGACGAGCAGGCCAGGTTCATTCGCCAGCAGCTCGAGACGACGTACGCCGACGCCACCCCAGAGCGGGTCGAGGAGCTGCGCCGCAGCCTCGACGACGCTAGGGCGTCGCTCTCCTCCTGGGAAGCGCTGTGCCGCCAACTCGAAGCCGGCCTCGGCCTGGCGGACGCGCTGCTTCGCGCGAGCGAGGAGCGGGCGCAAGCTGAACGACGGCGGGATGAGGCGCACTCGCGGGTCGCCAAGCTCGAAGCGGAGACCGAGACGGCTGCGAAGAATCTGGCGCCGCTCCGGGAACAGATGGAGCGAATCGAGCAGGCGCTCGCTGCCGTTCCATACGACCCCGCTGAGCATCAGCGGCTCATCAAGGCCGAAGCCGTCGCGAAGGCGCTCGCGGATGCACGAGAGGACGAAGGCCGATGGCGGGACCAGGTGGCGAAGGGCGAAGCCAGGCTCGCCGAGGACGAAGCGGCCGAGCGAGACGCCCTGGATGCCGCCGAACGCGCCGAACGCGAGGTCGAGGCCGCCCGCGAGGCCCTCGAGGAAGCGAAGCGCCACGACCTCGCTCTCACCCTCCGGTCGGGGCTGAAGCCCGGTGACGCGTGCCCCGTGTGCGGACAGCCTATCGAACGCCTCCCCGAGGTCGCGGCCTCGCATCTGACCGCCACCCAGCGTGCGCTGAATCAGGCGGAGGCCGCGGCGAAGCGGGCGCGAGCGGAGCACGAGAAGGCCTCCCAGCAAGCGGCGAACACCCGCGTCAAGCTCGACCTCGCCCGCGAGCGCCTCGAGGAGGCACGCGAGCGCGCCGAGCGTGAGCGGACGAATCTCGTCGAGCTCCTGGGCGCGGAGCGCGCCGAGACCGTCGACCACGAGGCCCTGCGCGAGGCGCTGGCGGAGCAACAGCGGCTGAGCGCCGAGCGGGAGCGCCTGGAGCGGCAGCGCGCGGAAGCGGAACGGGCGCTGAACGAGGCCGAGAAGCGTCTCGAAGGCGGGAAGGGCCAGCTCGCGGAGGCCCGAAAGGCGCTCACGCGCGCCGAGCGCGACGTGGCGGCAGCTACGAAGGGCCTCGAGAACGCCCGCGATCAGATCTCGGCGTGGATCGATGAGAATGGCCGCAGCGAGTTGAAGAGCCTGCTCGCCGACGAAGGCGAGCTCGCGCGTCGTCTGAAGGCGGATTTCGACGAAGCCCGGGAAGCGCTGGAGACCCTTCGCGTCCGGGCCGCCACCCTCGAAGCCCAGACCGACGCCATCGATGCAGCAATTCAGCAGGCCGGCCGGCTACGGGAGGAGGAGCGTGCGCTCACGGCCCGCGCCCGGCTCGCCCGCGAACTCGCGTATCACCTGCGCGCCGACCGTCTTCCGGCGTTCATCCGCGAGGAGGCGCTGCGAGCCCTCGCGGCCGACGGAAGCGAGCGGCTGTCGTTCCTCTCGGGTGGACGATACACGCTCGACGTGGAGAAACAGGAGTTCGCCGTCATCGACCACTGGAACGCAAGTGAACGGCGGTCGGTGAAAACGCTCTCCGGGGGCGAGACGTTTCTCGCGTCGCTCGCCTTGGCCCTCGCCCTCGCGGAACGCATCCCCGAGCTCGCAGCCGGTCAGGACACGAAGCTCGAGAGCCTGTTCCTCGACGAAGGCTTCGGCGCTCTGGACGCCGAGACGCTCGAAGTCGCCGGCCGCGCCCTCGACGCGCTGCGCTCCGAGGAGCGCCTCGTCGGCGTCATCACCCACGTGGAAGAGCTGGCCGAGCGGCTGCCCGCCCGCGTCCGGGTGATTAAAGAGCCTGACGGCAGCCGCCTCGAGGTGACGTGACCACCACGAGGCTCACTGGAACCGGGCCATGCTGGCGGGGATGAAGAACTCCCGCGCCATCGCATAGAGCTCGCGGCTCACCGTGTGGGTCTTGCCCACGACCTCGCTCAGAGGCACCGGCACGATGTCGTTCCCCTGAAGCGCCGTCATCGTGCCCACGTTGCCCGCGTGGAGGAAGTCGACGGCCGCGACGCCGAAGCGCATCCCGATGACCCGATCGCGAACGCTGGGCGAACCGCCCCGCTGGACGTGCCCCAACACCGTGACCCTCGCCTCGATGCCGGTGCGCGCCTCGATCTCGTCCGCGAGCCGCTGTCCGATGCCGCGTTCCGCCAGCCGGACGTGCCCGAACTGGTCCACAGGCCCCGACTCCACTTGCCGGGTCTCGAGACCCTCGATCTGCGCGCCTTCGGCCACCACGATGACGCTGAATCTCCGGCCCTGGAAGCGCCGTCGCACGTGCTCGCAGATGTCCTCCAGGGTGACCGGCTCCTCCGGGATGGCGATGAAATCGGCGCCGCCGGCCATCCCGCCCACGACGGCGAGCCACCCAACGTCGCGGCCCATCACCTCCACCACCATCACGCGATGATGCGAGCTCGCGGTGGTGTGCAGCCGGTCGAGCGCCTCAGCGATCACCTGCGTCGCGGTGTCGAACCCGATGCACGCGTCCGTGAACGGGAGGTCGTTGTCGATGGTCTTGGGGATGCCGACGACGCGCAGGCCCGCCTCGTGCAGCTTCGCCGCGACGCCGAGGGTATCGTCCCCCCCAATGGCGACGAGGGCATCGAGCTGGTAGCGGCGCATGTTCTCGAACACCTGCGCCATCTCCTGCTCGCTGCGCGCCGGGTTCGTGCGGGACGTGCCCAGTACGGTGCCGCCCACGTGCAGGATGCCGCGGATGTCATCGACCGTGAGCTCGTACACGTCTCCGTCGCCGAGCAGCCCCGCCCAGCCGTGGCGCACGCCGAAGACGTCGTCGCCGTACGCCCAGCCCCGCTGCGCCACGGCGCGAATGGCCGCGTTCAAGCCGGGACAGTCGCCTCCGCCGGTGAGCACTCCGATACGCATGCGTTCCTCCTTGAGGGCCCCCTGCGGGCGAGTAGTGACAGGCGTGACCGATCGCATACCGGCGAGTATCGTCTCGCCCTCGCGCAGGCCACCCCCGCGATCCAGCTTACTCCCGAGAGCGAACTCCCCTAAAGAGGGATAGCCGCGGCCCGATCAGCGGAGCCGCGGGTCCAGCGCGTCCCGAAGGCCGTCGCCCAGGAAGGTGAAGCAGAGCATGAGCACGGCGATGGTGGACGCGGGGAACACCGCAATCCAGATGTTGGTCTGAATATACGTGTAGCCATCGGCGATGAGGCGCCCCAGGCTCGCCGTCGGCGGCGGCAGGCCGAAGCCGATGAAGCCGAGCACGGCTTCCGCGAAGATGGCCGTCGGAATCCCGAACGTGATGGCGACGATGACCGGCCCCAGTGTGTTCGGAAGCATGTGCTGAAAGACGATGCGTGCCCGGCTCGCCCCCAGCGCGCGGGCCGCGATGACGAAGTCCCGCTCCGCCAGCGAGAGCATCTGCCCCCGCACCAGCCGCGCGACCGTCACCCAACCGACGAACCCGATGGCGATGATCATCTGGAGCCGGTCGTTGCCGAGAATGGGCCAGTCGCGCCCCGTGAGCACCGCCCGCAGCAGGATGATGAACAGCAGATCCGGGAAGGCGTACGCCAGGTCCGTCATCCGCATGAGGATGTTGTCCCCGACCCGTCCCGTCAGCGCCGCCGTTCCACCCACGAGGATGCCCACGATCAGCACCAGCACCTGCACACCGAGCCCGATCTGCAGGGAGATGAGCGCCCCCTGCAGGACGCGAGCCCAG
>DATLZC010000221.1:0-3735 GCA_035574215.1 Dehalococcoidia bacterium
GTACTTCCTCAGCGGGAGCCTGTCGACCGAGGCGCGGCGCGCCTGCGAGCAGACGGTCCTGCGCGAGTACCACGAGATTCTCCAGCGGGACGGCGGCGCCACAGACTACGGCTGGGACGAATTCTTCCGCGACTACCGGATCGGCGCCCTGTTCTGCATGGTCTACTCGGTCATCACGTGCGGCTCGCTCGACCTCGCGAACGAGCGCGGTATGGCCCTCGGATCGACCATCCTGAAGCGGAACGTCGACGCCATCGTCGACCTGAGCTGCGACGAGCTGCTGTCGCAGGTCTGAGCGCGCGAGCGTCGCCCCGTACGGAAGACGACCCTCAGCGCGTCCCGTCACGTCGGGTGATAGCGTCGACTTCGGCCAGCTCCTGCGGTGAAAGCTTCCACGCCGCCGCCGCGACGTTCTGGTCGACCTGCTCCGGTTTCGTCGCCCCCGCGATGACGCTGCCCACGTGACGCTGCGACGCCAGCCAGCCGATGGCGAGCTCGACCATCGTATGGCCGCGCTCCGCGGCGAAGGCCTCGAGGCGCTCGAGTGTGTCGAAGTTGCTGTCGTTCAGCACACGCTCCGCCATGGGCCCGCCGCCGGCCAGGCGCGCGCCTTTGGGCGGCGGCTCGCCGCGGCGATACTTACCGGTCAAGAACCCGCTCGCGAGAGGGAAGTAGGGCAGGATGCTGAGGCCGTAGGCGTTGCACGCCGGAACCAGTTCCCGCTCGATGCGACGGTCGAGCAGGTTGTACTGATTCTGCGCCGTGATGAACGGCGTCAACTGCTGCGAGCGGGCAATCCACTGCGCCTCCACGACCTGCCACGCCGCGAAGTTCGAACACCCGATGTAGTGCACCTTCCCCGCCCGAACGAGGTCGTCCAGCGCCCGCATCGTCTCCTCGACGGGCGTCCGCACGTCCGGGAAGTGGACCTGGTACAAGTCGATGTAGTCGGTGCCCAGCCTCCGAAGGCTCGCCTCTACGGCCTCGAAGATGTACCGACGGGACGCTCCGCTCCAGAGTGGCCCCTCGCCCATCGGCCCGCCGAACTTCGTCGCGATGACTACGTTCCTCCGGTGGCCCTTCAGCGCCTCCCCGAGGTACTCCTCCGAGAGCCCCGCCGGACCGTAGGTGTCCGCGGTGTCGAAGAACGTCACGCCCAGCTCCAGCGCGCGGCTTACGACCGCCTTCGTCTGCTCGCGGTCGCATCGCCTCCCGAAGTTGTTGCATCCGAGCCCCACCACCGACACCTGAAGCCCGGACCGTCCCAACGTTCGATATTCCACGTGACGACCCCCTGTGAATGGTCCCTCAACGCTACGGGACGGCGTCCCTACCGTCAACGTAAAGGTCAATATCCCCCGATGCGCTACCATGCGCCCGTGCGCGGTCCTTCCGGCCTCATACGCCCGGGCGCGACGATGCTCGTGGTGGTCGCCTCGTTCCTGTTCGCGGCTTCCTGCGGCGAGGAGCGAGAGCGGCCGACGGCGGGGTTCTCGCTCGGCGTCGCATCGGGCGAGGTCACGTCCACCTCCGCCATCCTGTGGACACGCGCCGACACCGCCGGGCCGGTCCGCGCCATCGTCGCCTCGGACCCCTATCTTCGCGACGTCACCGCCCGCATCGACGCCGAAGCGGCCCCCGAGCGCGACCTCACCGTGCAGGTCGAGGTGTCGGGCCTGCAGCCCGGGACGCGGTACTTCTTCCGTTTCGAGAGCTCCAACGGCGTGAGCGAAACGGGGACCTTCCGGACAGCGCCGCTCGCCGACGCCCCCGAGCCCGTGGCGTTCGTCTTTTCGGGCGACAGCGACGGCACGCGGGTCAACGGCTGCCCGGCGCACAACGAATTCGAGGCGCTCGACCGCGCCCGGGAGGAGGACGCGGACTTCTTCCTGTACTTCGGAGACACCATCTACGCCGACGCCGGCGAGCCGGCGACGACTCTCGACGAGTACCGGGCGAAGTACCGGGAGAATCGGGGCTACCGTGCCTTGCGCGACATCCTGGCTGCGATGCCTGTCTTCGTCTCCTGGGACGACCACGAAGTCCTCAACGACTTCGACGGCCAGACGATCGACCCCGAGCGCATGCGCGCAGGACGGAGGGCGTTCGGCGAGTACTTCCCGTTGCGCGAGTCCGAGGACGATATGCGGCTGTACCGCTCGTTCCGCTGGGGAGCGACGGCGGAGGTTTTCATCCTTGACGGCAGGCAGTATCGCAGCGGCGACGTCGCCGACGTGTGCGGCGAGGACGTCGTGCCCACGTTGGGGGCGCCCGGCGTCGAGCAGAGCGGGCTCCGCGCGCTGGCCGGGCTGCCCGAGCGGACGGACGCGGCCTGTCTCGCCGCCATCGAGGACCCTACCCGGACGATGCTGGGCGCCGAACAACTCGCCTGGCTGGAGGAGGGCCTCCGCAGCTCCGATGCCACCTGGAAATTCGTGGTCAACTCGACGCCTATCATGGAGCTCTTCGTCCAGCCCTACGACCGCTGGGAGGGCTACGCGGCGGAGCGGCGCGCTCTCCTGACCTTCATCGCCGAGCACGACATCCGCAACGTCGTATTCCTCACGACCGACTGGCACGCCACCATCTTCGGCGAGGTGCGGGTCGACTCGTTCGCTGACCCGAGAGCCGTCGCGTACGAGTTCATCGTCGGGCCCATCGCGACGACGCCCCTTCAGCACGAGATCGAGCGCACGGTGGGTGAGGCCGGGGTCGCCGGCATCGTCGCGGTGGTCTCGGGCCTAGCGCGGCCCGACTGCTTCGACCTCGACTCCTACAGCTACGCCGTCGCCCGGATCGACCCGGCGAGCCGCGCGCTCACCGTGCTCGCGAAGGACGACACGGGCGCGGTCCTGTGCGAGAAGCGGCTCGAGGCCCGCTGACGGAGAGGATGCTCACAGGCCGCGCAGGAAGTCGATCAGGAGCCGATTGACCTCGTCGGGCCGCTCTTGCTGCGTCCAGTGCCCGCAGCCCGGAAGGATGTGCACGCCCCGAAGGCCGGGCACGAGCGACCGCATCGCGTCGAGCCCGCCCCGCATGAACGAGATCACGGGGTCCCGGTCTCCGGCGATGAACATGGCGGGCTGCGAGATCTTCGCCCCGGCGAGCTCGGGAGTGAGCTCCCAGTTACGGTCGAGGTTCCGGTACCAGTTCAGCCCCCCGCGGAAGCCGGTCCGCTCGAACTCGGCCGCGAAGTAGTCCAGGTCGGCCTCGGTCAGCCACGGGGGCAGCGTCTCGGGATCGGTCATCTGGTCCAGAAACCGGGCGTTCTCCGGGAGCGGAACGAAGGCGCTTTCACGGGGCGCATCCCCCGAGGCCGAATACAGGGTGAGCCGCAGCGTTCGCCGCGGGTCCGCCTCCAGCTCCCGCTCGGCGACGCCGGGCTCCTGGAAGTACAGCATGTAGAAGAACCGCCCTGCGAAGATCTGCCGGAAAATCTGCGTCGGGGGCGCGGGCGACCGGCCCGTGTACGGCACGCTCATCCCCACCACCGCGCGGAACCGATCGGGGTACAGCAGCGCGCAGTGCCACGCGACCGGCGCGCCCCAATCGTGTCCGACGACCACGGCGGTCCGCTCGCCGAGGGCGTCCAGCACGCCCACGGCGTCGGCGGTCAGCTCGCGAATGTGGTACGCCTCGATGGGCTCCGGCGCGTCGGTTCCGCCGTAGCCGCGCTGATCCGGGGCCACGGCGCGGAACCCTGCCTCGGCCAGCGCCCGAAGCTGATGCCGCCAC
>DATLZC010000222.1:0-10114 GCA_035574215.1 Dehalococcoidia bacterium
CTTGGAGGACACTGCCACCGGGTCTGTCCTAAGGCTCTTCCCAGATACCGGGCGCGAAGAGGGCAGATACGTCACGGTAAGCGACATCAACCCCGTCTTCGATGCCATCGTAGCGTCGGTTCGTGTGGCGCCGGAGCCACAGAAGTGACAAGCGACACGCGCCCCCGTCGCGCGAGCCAGCGCGACCGCTTGACACGCGAACGAAACGAAGGCACGATGACAGCATGCTGAGCAAGTTCCGCATCGCCGTCGGTCTGGCCGTCGTCGCGGGCGCGGGCATCGGGAGCTTCTACATAACGCGCGCGTTCGAGGACGGCGGCTCGCCGGCCCAGCAGACGCTGGCGATTAGCCCGACGGCCACCGCCACGCCGCTTCCCACAAACACGCCAGAACCGACGGCAACGGTGGCGACCATGGTCCCGCCTTCGCCCACCGCCCAAGCGGCAGCGCCCACGGCGCTACCCACGAAGATTCCCCTTCAGCCGCGGCGCGACATTCCGACGGCGGCGGAAATCATGGTGGACGCCAATGGAAAGTACTTCATTCCTGACCGGGGCGACGGGTGCCCCTGGTTCGAACGCGCACGTGCGACCCTCAACGTGCCGAACTACGAAACGCTAACGGTGGAGCCTAAGATGCCCCCGGTCCTCACGCTGGTGGCTTTCGGAACGCCGTGCGAGGCTGACTTCTTCTGGGTTTACAGCGTGGAGACGGGTGAAGTCAGGCTGGTGCTACCCTAACCCTTCACGGAGATTTCCATGCTCCCCCGAATTCTGGCGTTGGGCGCTTTCCTGCTAATACTGGCGCGTGATGGTTCGTTTTTCGACCCTGCGAATGCGAATCACGCGGACGGCAACATGCCGAACAGCGTCGACTAGGTCACGAGGCAGACGCGGTGTTCGACGCGATTCTGTCTTCTCTGCGCGTCGTGAGCCCGGACTGAGTGCGCCCCTGCGCGCCGCACGCGCCGAAGCCCGCCGCTGTCCCTCTCACCTGCCGCCGAATTCCAGCAGCACGGCGTTGTTGTCTTCGACGCTCTCTTCGATGAGCGCGTCGGGGTCCACCACCGCCGTCAACCGGTCGTACCCCGCCACCGACAGGTTGGTCGGCACGTCGACGCTCGCCCCCGGCCGCAGCTCGTCCACCGTCACCGACGTCGTCGCCAGCGTGCGGTCTTCCTCCCGCACCGCCACGCGGATGACAGTCTTGCCCAGCGGCGCTCCGCCCTGATTCTTCACGTTGAGCACAAGCTTGCCGTCGACCACCACCGGCGGGATGGTCACCACGAGGTCTGGGAGTCCGCCGCCTCCTTCGCCCGCCGTCTCGGTCGTTTCCTGCGGCTCGGGCGCCGCCGTGGGCTCAGGCGGGACGGGCACGATCACGACGTCGCCCACCTGGAGCGCGTCGGGGTCGGGCAAATCGGGATTCGCCGCGATGAGGGCGTCCAGGGTCACGCCGTACTGCTCGGCGATGCTCCACAGCGTCTCGCCTTCGGCCACGGTGTGCTGGACGCCTTCGGGAGGGGACTGCGCAGGCGCGCCCTCGGCCTGTGCGCCCGCGGCTTCCTCCACCGGCGCGGCCGGCGGCGTCACGGGCGTGCGCGCCGTCAAGGGCTGCTGCACGAAGTCGGTGCAGGAGGCGAGGATGAGCGCGGGAACGAGCGCGAGCGGCGTGAGCGTGCGGGGCAGGCGCGGAAGACGGACCATCGGGCCTCCTCCTCCCGGCGCGCCGGCCGGAACCGGCGACGCGCGGGCACCCCGCCGCCCCATAGCATACGCCGGCGCGTCAACTGGCGCATCCCCGTGTGCCACGAGGCGCGCGGACCACGCCGACCGCAGGCGCTATCCTCGACGCCACACAACCCTGGAGGCGCATTCCATGACCTTCGACGACGCCGCCATCGCCCTGCCTGCGCTCTCCCTCGCGGTCGAGCGGACCGCAGAAGCGCTGCTCGCCGCGCTGTGGCCCGACACCCCGGACGACCCCGTCCGGGCGGGCCGGCGCAAGGCGCTGGCGATCCTGCTGACCCTGGCGTCCGCGCTCGCCCTCGCGGCCCCGCTGCGGCTCGACCTCACGGACGCGCTGTTCGGGCCTTCGGCCTTTGACGCGACGCAGGGCGTCGTCGTCACCGCGCTCATGCTCGCCGCGGGCGCGGGACCGGCGCATGCGCTCATCCGCCGCATCGAGACGCGGCGGCAGGCCGGCGAGCCGCTGTAACGGGCGCGAAGGGTGGTCCGTTTCTACCGGTGAGGGCCCGGGCGAGCGCCGAGCGAGACGTACGGTTGGGTATCGAGAACACGAAGACGCGCCCGGGCCCTGTCCTTTTCGCTGACGGTTCCCCCGGGCCGAGCTACGCCGCTGTCGCCGTCAGGAAGAGCCAGCCGCTCGCCAGCAGCGACGTCACCGACGCGATGACGGCGCTGGCGCGAAGCAGTCCCGCGGCATGACGGCGCCGCGTCGACTCCGCCGGCGCGGCCAGCAGCGCGAAGCCGTCGCGCGCGAGCGCCGCGCCGCCCAATGCCGCGACTCCCAGCGCGAGACCATAGCCCAGATACAGAATCATCGAAGGCGTCACAGCCGCTCTCCTTCTCCCACCCGCTCAGGCCTCCGGGCGGCGTACACGGCTGCCTGCACACGGTTCCGCACGCGGAGTTTCCGCAGGATGTGGCGCACGTGCCGCTTCACCGTGCTGGCGCGAATCCCCAGGGCCCGCTCGATCTGCCGGTTGCTCCACCCCTCCGCGAGCAGGCGAAAGACCTCGCGTTCGCGCGGGGTCAGCGCGTCGAGCGGCGCGGCGTCCTCGCCGAATGCGGCGACGGGCAGGACTCGCCCGGCGACGTTGCGGATGCTGCTGAAGACCTGGGAGGCGCGCGCGTTGCGGAGCAGGACGGCGTCGGCGCCCTCGATACCGTCGCTCTCCGTCGCGAGAGGCGGCACGAGCATGATGACACGCGTGCCGGGGCTGACAGCGCGGATGCGCCGCGCGGTCTCGGATGCTCCGGGGCCTGGCAGGTCGATGGCCACGAGCGCGAGATCGGGTTTGGTGAGGCGGCAGGTATCGATGGCCTGACGGGCGTCGCCCGCCTCGCCCACCAGGCGCAGGTCGGGCTGCGTCGACAGGAGCTGCGTCAGCCCTTCGCGAAACAGCGGCTCTCCATCAGCGACAACGATGGTAAGCATCCCGGACCTCCGGCTCCCGGTGGGGGACCGGTTTCACCGTAGGCCCGGGGGTGTCCGTGTGGCTATCGCGCAAAGCCGCGATTGCGGGACGCAAACCGAGGATTTCGCGCTACGGCAAACGCACGAGGACGAGCGAGGGGGAATCGGGCATGCGCGACTCGGGCGCCGCGCCTACTCGAGGTCGATCAACCCGGCTCGGATCGCGTAGCGGACGAGTTCGGCGCGGGTGTGCAGATTCAGCTTCTGCATGATGTGGCCCCGATGCGCCTCGACGGTGTTGACGCTGATGACGAGCTTCTCGGCGATCTCGCGGTTCGAGTGCCCGTTGGCGATGAGCTTCAGCACTTCGCGCTCGCGGTCCGTCAGGCCGTCGTAGTGGACCCGGTCCTCGCGCCCGGACCGCACGCGTCGCAGATAATCGTTCAGGAGATAGCGCGCGATGGACGGGTAGAAGTAGGCCTCGCCGCGGTGAGCCGCTTCGATCGCGGTAAAGAGCTCCGCGGGCGTCGCTTCCTTGAGGACATAGCCCACGGCTTCCGCCTTCATGAGCTCGAAGAAGTACTCCGGACTGTCGTGCGCGGTGACGGCCAGCACCTGGACGTTGGGGTTCTGTTCGCGGATGCGCCGCGTGGCCTCCATGCCGTTCATGCCTCGCAACGCGATGTCCATGAGCACGACGTCGGGCTGCAGGGCCGCCGCGAGCGCGATGGCCTGCTCGCCGTTGGCGGCTTCGCCCACCACCTCCATCCGGGGATGCGAGCTAATGAGGGCCCGGAGCCCGGCCCGGAACATCTCGTGGTCATCGACCAACAGCAGGCGGATCTTCTCGTTCATGGCTCGCCTCCCTTCTCGATGGGGATGACCGCGCGAACCACCGTCCCCGCTCCCGGTTGGGACCACAGCTCGAGCGTGCCGCCGAGAAGCGCCGCACGCTCACGCATGCCCGTGAGCCCCAGGCCGCCCCGCTGGTCGCCCGGCTTCAGCGCGGCGGGATCGAAGCCGCGCCCGTCGTCCCGCACCTCGAGCACGAGGTCTCCGTTGCGTCGCTCCAGCGCCACGACCGCCTTCCGGGCGCGGGCGTGGCGCGCGACGTTGTTGATGGCCTCCTGCGCGATGCGGAAGACCGCGGTTTCGACCGCGGGCGGGAGCCGTTCGGCGTTGCGCGGCAGCCGCATCTCGACGGCCACACCGGCGGCCTCGAGGTGGCTGCGCGCGTGCGCCGCCACTGCGGGCGCGAGCCCGAGATCGTCCAGGTCGCTCGGACGCAGGTCGACGATGACCTTCCGGATCTCCCACAGGGCCTCCGTCAAGAGATCGCGCAGCTCGGCCAGCGACGCGCGCACGTCCGCGAGCCTGCGCGGCGTCCGCCGCTCGATGTCGCCGACGCGCATCGCCGCGGTCGAGATGAGCTGGACCGCCTCATCGTGCAGTTCCCGGCCGATGCGCTTGCGTTCCTCCTCTTGGGCGGTGATCACCTTGGCCACCGTGGCGCGCAGCTCCGCCGCCAGGGCGACGGCCCGCTGGTGAAGTTCGGCGAGCTCCTTGCCGCGAAGGCGAGCTTCGCGCGCGTGCCGCGCGTTCTCGAGGATCTCCTCCCGCTGCGCGCGCGAGAGGTAGCCACCCAGCAGCCACACCACGGCGAACGTCGTGGCGCTGCCGACGAAGCTCTCGGTGGTCAGCGCGCCGCTGTACGCGAGCGCACCGGCCGACGACGCGATGGCGATGGCCAGCGCTGCGGTGTGCGCCCAGGGCTCGAGCGTGGCCACGGCGAAGAGCAGCGCGGGCACATAGATCAGGTAAATCTGGTGATTCGCGTCGCCCGAGGCCGCGATCACCGCCGCGTCGAACGCTAGGAGCAGGCCGGTCCACACCGAGAAGGGCCAGCTCCCGCGCGCCCGCGACACCAGCCGGTTGAACGCGGGCGCATAGGTGGCCAGATTGGCCACGGCAGCGAGACCGATCAGCGCCCAGACGGCCCCGTGAGTCCCCGCGTCCGAGAGCGGATGGTGGGAAAGCGCCAGCGCCGCGATGCCCGCCAGCGTGATCCAAGCGGCGTTCCGCGCGACCGACGCCGTTCGCAGACGGAAGCCGGCCAGGAGTTCGTCGCCGTTCGACTGGGCGGCCAGTTCGCCTTCCATGTCACCGCCCCATCCCGAACATGCCCTACGCTTCCCTAGTGCCAGCGTGCCATGTCGGACGGGCGTCCGGATCGATAGAAGGAACCATCCGGGACGAACGATCGATACGTTTTGTCCCGGCCCCGCGACAGGCCACGTTCTGCGGCGCCAGCGTCGACCCGCGGCGGCGCCGACGGCGCAGCCCCGAAACGCCCTATGGCGGGATCGGCGAGTCAGACCAGGGGCAAATGAGCTAGACGCGGCCGCCGTTCACGGGTTTGTGCGATACCCCTGTGGCTACCCCCGAGCCTAGAGTGGGGCCGGAGAGACCCTCATGGGCGCGGTACGCACGTCGGAGATGCAGCCCATCGGAGCGCCGCGCCGGGCGCCGCACCCGGCGAGGAACCCCGTCACCCTGCTCGGCGCGCTGCTGGCGATCACCTCCTTCGGCGGGCTGGTGTTCTTCGTGCTCATCGACTTCATGCGGAGAGAGCCCGGCGTGTACCTGGGAATGCTGGTCTACCTCGGCTTGCCGGCGGCGCTCGTCACCGGCCTCTTGCTCATCCCTGCCGGCATCTGGTGGGAGGTTCGCCGCCGCGCGGCCGCCGCGCGCCGCGGCGAGGAGTCCCCGCCTGCGCTGCAGCTCGACTTCGGCAACCCGCGGCACCTGGCCGGCGTCCTCGCGTTCGCGGCGGCCACGGTGGCGATCCTCGCTACGTTGGGCGCTACCGGCTACGGCGCCATCGAGTTCATGGAGACGACGACGTTCTGCAGCACCTGCCACACCGTCATGGGGCCGCAGCTCGAGGCGTATGAGCGGTCGCCCCACGCGAACATCGATTGCACCGCCTGCCACATCGGCCCCAGCGCCGGCCCCGTCGGCCCCGGTGCAGGGCGATACTTCGAGGCGAAGATCGGCGGGCTCCGACAGACCCTCGCGGTGATCACCGGGACGTACGACCGCCCGATCCACGCCCCCGACCCTGCGCTCGAAACCGTCGCCACATCGTGCGAAGAGTGCCATTCATCGACCGAGAATTACGGCCTCACGCTCAAGGTCTACCGCACGTACCTCGACGACGAGGCCAACACGCCGCACGAGAGCGTCCTTGCATTTCGCGTCGGAGACGGAACGGAAGGCATCCACTGGCACGCCACGGCGAAGGTCTACTACCAGCCCGCCGATGAGCGGCGGACCGAGGTGGCCTGGGCCGGAGTCGAGACCCCGGACGGCCTCGAAGAGTGGGTGAACCCCGACGTGTCGCTCGGCGACGAGGCCCGCGAACGGCGCGTGATGACCTGCGTCGACTGCCATAACCGCGTGGGACACCGCATCCCGACGCCCGAGGAGCTCATCGACGAGGCGTTCGCCGACGGTCGCCTCGACCGATCGCTCCCGTATCTGAAGCGCGAGGCGCTCCGCCTGCTGGAGGCGGACGGAGCCGTCGCCGACCCCGACCTGCTGCACGAGCAATGGTCACAGCGGGACTGGTTCGAGCAGCTCGCCGAGTTCTACGAACGCGAGTACCCCGATGTGTTCGTCCGGAAGCGCTCCGCGATCGAGGACGCCGTCGCCGAGCTACGACGGCTGTCGGAAGAGCTGCTCTATCCCGCCATGCGGACGTCGTGGCTGACGTATCCGGACAACCTGGCGCACCCGCAGGCGAACGGGGGCAACCCGGGCTGCTTCCGCTGTCACGGCACACTGGTGAACGCGCGCACGGGCGAGCGACTGGCCGGGACGTTCGGAGGCTCCGGCTGCCTCGCCTGCCACAGCTTCGACGAAGCCCGCCAGCCGACGGCGCCCACCGAGATCGCCCCCGACCGGCAGGCCTGCGCCCTGTGCCACATCAGCCTGTCCCCCGACGCCGTCGAGGCGCTGGTCCCGAAGCGCTCCCCTCCGAGCGATGGTGAGCCCGCGGCTCAGGGCGGTGACGGCCGATAGCGGTAGATCGCGTGATCGTCGGAGAAGTACAGGACGCCGCCGGGAGCCGCCACAATGCTCAGCCCGCAGCCCCGCCCTTCGAGCTCGTGCGCGCCGACCTGGTCCAGCGTCGGCCCCGCAAGGTCGAGCCGGTGCAACGTCTGCGTCACCACGTCGCAGAAGTACGCCGTCGCCGCATCGAGAAACACAATCCCCGTCACGCCCACGCTGGGACTGATGTCCAGCGCGGGGTCCACGAACGGCGGACGGGCGGCCGCGCCGCGCACCTCAGGCCATCCGTAATGACCCCCTGCGACGACGACGTTGATCTCGTCGTTCCTGTCCGGGCCGTTCTCGGTCGCCCACAACCGCCCGGTAAATGGCTGGAACGCCATGCCGAACACGTTCCGGAACCCCATCGCGTAGACCGGCGAGCCAGGCGATGGGTTGTCTTCCGGGATCCCGCCCTCGGGTGTGAACCGCAGGATCTTTCCCCGTAGAGAGGCGATATCCCCCACGCTCAGCGGCTGCTCGTTGTCGCCCGTGGAGACGTACAGCATCCCGTCGGGACCGAAGGCGATGGCGCCGCCATTGTGCAGACCCGTGGACGACGCGGGCAGATTGTCCACGACCACCGTCTCGTCGATGCCCACGCCGCCGGCGTCCCGGAACCGCACGACCTGATGCTTCACCGCGCGGCCGTCCGCGTCGGGGACCGACCGTACGACGTACACGAAGCCGCTCTCGCTGAAATCGGGAGCCAGCGCCACGCTCAGGAGCCCGACCTCCCCCTTCGTGGCGACGTCCAGATGCGCGAACGGCTGCTCCCGTAACGTCCCGTCGGCTTCGATGACCCGGATGTTTCCGGTCTGGAGCTCGGTGAAGAAGATGCGTCCGTCGGGTGCGAGCGCCAGACCCGAAGGAAACGCCAGTCCGTCCCAGGCGACTTCGATGGCGGGATTGTCCGGGCCCCGCGGCAAGTCGCTCACCACCACGTTCACGACGACGGGATCGCTCCACCCCTCGCGCCGGGTGAGGGCGTACACGTGAAGGGCGTGCGGGCCGGAGGCCAGGTCCCCGAGCATCAGGTTGAACCCCGCGGAGTTGAAGCGCGTCGCCCCGACCGCTTTCCCGAGGTCGGGACGATAGAAGCCGTACGTCGCGCGGCCGAGGAGCGTGCCGCTCTCTCTCGGACCATCCCATACCTCGACGCGCTCGACGCCCGTTCCTCGCTCGGCCCTCAGGTCCAGCGCCCATCCCTCCAGCAGGAACGGCATGCGGATGGTCTCGCCCTCCTTCGGCGCGTCGACGAAGACGCGCACGTCGTCCGAGGCGTCGACCTCGATGGGCCGGCGCACGGGCTCCAGCGCCTCGCGATCTCCCGCAGGGATGGCGTACACGACCAGCTCGTACTGCCCGTCGTCGAGGTCCTGCACCTCGAAATCGAAGAACTGCCGGAACGTGACCGGGTCGAACGACCCCGGAGTCGCCTCTCCCAGCCTGCGCTCGCGCTCGCCTTCCGCGATCCACACCTCGACGCGGCCGAGGGGCGCCTGTTGGGCGCCGGGGGACGTCACGATCGCCTGCACCAGGAACGGCACGCTGAGGACCGCGCCCTCGGGCGGGCTGAGCACCTCGAGGCGGGCGGGGCGGCCCGGCGGTCCGACCGGCGGGGGCGCGCCCGCCCCCGAGCGGCCGCACGACACGGCCAAAAAGGCCGCGCCGCCCACGACCGTCAGAGTGAGCGCGACGGCCAGCCGAAGCCGGCCGTTCCCCCCGAAGGCGTCGCGCATCGAGCTCAGGTCCACCGTCGAGAAACGAACGAGCGCCCCAAAGGATTACGCGCCGGACGGCGCCCCGCGGGGCGGTCCGGCGCGACCAGCGCTCCGGCGACGCAGGCCAGCCTCAGTTCCCGAAGTCCCATCCCCACCCGGCCGCCGAGTGGTAGTGCTTGAGGATGTTCTTGGCGATGAGGATCTTGTGCACCTCGTCGGGTCCATCGGCGAGCCGCAGGACGCGCGCGCCCTGATACATCGCGTAGAGCGGCAGGTCCCCCGAGACGCCCGCCGCGCCCCAGACCTGAATCGCCCGGTCGACGACGCGGTGATAGGCGGCAGGGACGAAGACTTTGATGGCGGAGATGTCGGTCCGGGGATCTGCGCCGCTCTCGATCTTCTCGGCCGTGTGAATCGTCATCAGCCGGGCTGCCTGGATGTCGATGTACGAGTCGGCAATGAAGCCCTGCATGAACTGCTTCGTTTCGAGAAGGCCGCCGTGGACCTGGCGCGTCATGATTCGCTCGACCATCAGGTCGAAGGCCCTCCACATCTGGCCCACCGAGTTCATGCAGTGATAGACGCGTCCGGCGCCCAGCCTGTCCTGCGCCGCCTGATGCCCCGAGCCCGGCGCGCCGAGCGCGTTGGTGAGTGGCACGCGGACGTTGTCGTAGATGATCTCGCAGTGGTCGCTTTCGCGGCCCCAGACGTTGATCCCGCGCACGATGTGCACGCCCGGGGTGTCCCGCGGGACGATGATCTGCGTCATCTTCGAGTTGGCGTCGCCCGGCGCGTCGGGGTCCTCCGTGCGGCACATCACGATGAAGAAGTCGGCCCGCTTGCCGTTCGACGTGAACCACTTGTGCCCGTTGATGACCCACTCGTCGCCGTCGCGCCGCGCCGTCGTCTGAATGGCGCGCGGGTCCGACCCCGGCTGGTCGGGCTCCGTCATCGAAAAGCCCGACTCCATCTTCCCCTCGATGAGGGGGATGAGCCACTTCTTCTTCTGCTCCTCGGTCCCGTACTTGAGGAGGATCGTCTGGTTGCCGGAGTTCGGCGCGACGACGCCGAACAGCGACGCCGCCCCCACCGCGTAGGCGAGCACTTCGTTCATATAG
>DATLZC010000223.1:0-23116 GCA_035574215.1 Dehalococcoidia bacterium
CACGTGCACTGAGTGCGGACGCTGCGAGATCAACTGCCCGGCGTACCTCACCGGGAAGGAGCTCTCGCCCAAGAAGCTCCAGCACGACGCCCGCAGCGTCATCGAGCAGAAGATCCCCGACCTCACGCCCGCCTTCCTCAAAGGCAACGGGCAGCACGCAGAAAAGACGCTCATCGAAGCCGTGGGCTTCAACCCCATCTGGGACTGCGTGACCTGCGGGGCGTGCATGTACCAGTGCCCCGTCTTCATCGAGCACGTCCCCGCCATCATCGACATGCGGCGCGCGCTCGTCATGATGGAATCGAACATGCCGGAGACGGCGGCGGCGACCCTCATGCAGCTCGAGCAGCGCGGCCACCCCTGGCGGGGCACGACGTACACGCGCACGAGCTGGATGGAGGGGCTCGACATCCCGGCGTACAACGGCCAGGAGTACCTGTACTGGGTCGGGTGCTCTGGGGCGCTTTCGGAGCGGAACATCCCGACCACCCGCGCCGTCGCGCGGCTCCTCAAGGCCGCGAACGTCGACTTCGGCTGCCTGGGCGAGGAGGAGAGCTGCACCGGTGACCCGGCGCGCCGCCTCGGCAACGAATACCTGTACCAGCTCCAGGCTCAACAGGTCATCGAGACCCTCAAGGGCAAGGGCGTGCGCAAGATCATCACCAACTGCCCGCACTGCTTCAACACCATCAAAAACGAATACCCCGACTTCGACGGGCGCTTCGAGGTCATCCACCACTCGGAGTTCCTGGCCGAGCTGGTCCGGCAGGGGCGGCTCAAGCCGAACTTCGCCGAAGGGCAGACCATCACCTTCCACGACTCCTGCTACCTGGGCCGCCACAACGACATCTACGAAGCCCCGCGCGACGTGCTGCGGTCGCTGCCCGGCGTCGAGCTGGTGGAGATGCCCCGCAGCCGTCAGACGAGCTTCTGCTGCGGGGCGGGCGGCGCTCACATGTGGGTCGAGGAGTCCAAGGGCAAGCGCATCAACCACGCCCGCACGCAGGAGGCGCAGGAGACCGGCGCCAAAATCGTCGCCACCGCCTGTCCCTTCTGCATCCAGATGTTCGAAGACGGCATCCCGACCGTCGAGCCCGACGAGACCAAGCGCATGAAGGCGATGGACATCGCCGAGCTGTTGGAGGCCGCCGTGCTGGGCGAGAAGGCCCCCGCGGCCGCGGCAGGCGGGGAGGGCGGCGCATGAGCGACCCCCACGGCCCGCCGCACCCTCCAGCGTCCTCTTCGGGGCCTTCGTTCTTCGGGCCGTGGTTTCTCGCCGCGGCCATCGTCGTGGGCGCCGTCTACCTGGCGTACGCGCTCACCTGGCTGTACGCGTGAGGGTCGGCGCCCGCCTTGATCCTCCCGAATCGAGATGACATAGTCCTAGCGCCCGCCCCCGCCCATGCGGGCCGAGGCGAACGGCACGCGGCGGCGTTCGCGTCGGACCTCTCGAGCCCACGCCGCACACCTTCAACCACGGAGAGCCGAACGTGTACGTCCTCGAGAAGCAAGGCCGATACGTCATCCCGCGCACGGAGCTCACGTACCCGTGCCACCTGATGAAGTTCCATGAAAACGCCGCGAAGGCGCCCGTCGACCACGTGATGGCCGACTTCGAAGACGCCTGCCCCTACGAGTTCAAGGGCGAGCCGAGCCGAAAGGTTATGGTCGAGGCCCTCAACACCATCGACTTCGGCCATCGCGTCGTCACCATCCGCCCCAACAACATCCGCTCGAAATACTTCATGGGCGACATGCGGGCCATCATGCTCGGGGCCCCCGACCGCTTTCACGGCATCATTCTGCCCAAGACCAACGAGCCCGAGGACATCATCTTCCTCTCGCGCCTGCTCGACGACCTCGAACGCGAGGGCGGCTGGACGACCCGCGTGCAGATCGAGGCGCTCATCGAGACGCCTCTCGCGGTGGTGAACGCCTACAAGATCGCGAAGGCGTCCGACCGCATGGCCGGCCTCATCTTCGGCATCGCCGATTTCTCGGCGGCGATGGGCGTGCGGGAGATGGTGGACAACCAGAACCAGAACTTCCACTACGCGAAGCAAGCGACGGCGGTGGCCGCCAAGGCGGCGGGCCTCCACGCCATCGACAACGCCTTCCTCCGGCTCGTGCGGAAGGATACGCCCCCCGAAGAGGCCGAGAAGATCTACCAGCAGCTCCGCGAGAAGAACATCGGCGCCGCCAACCTCGGCATGGACGGCACCTGGATCATCCACCCGCAGCAGGCCGAAATCGCGAACGAGTGCTTCACGCCCAGCGACGAAGACATCGCCAGGGCGAAGCGCGCGCTCGAGATCTACCACAAGATGGGCGGCGGCTCGATCGCCGACCCCGAGACGGGCGAGTTCTACGACGAGGCGACCATCAAGAACAACCTGGTGGACCTCGCGAAGGCGGTGCAGGCGGGCAAGGTCGACCCCGAGTACCTGGCCGAGCAGGCCCGCAAATCGAAAGAGGTCACCGGTTACGACATCCTCGAAGTGATGCGCCGCGTGGCGTAGTCGCAGGACGGAAGAAGGGCGACATGCGGTTCTACGAATTCGAAGCGAAACGGCTCCTCGCGAAGCACGGCGTTCCGACGTCTCAGGGCGGCGTCGCCGAGTCGCCCGAGGACGCCCGGCGCATTGCCGCCGACGTCGGCGGGCCCGTCGTCCTGAAGTCGCAGGTCCTGACGGGCGGGCGCATGAAGGCCGGCGGCGTCCGCTTCGCCGACACGCCCGACGAGGCCGCCGAGGCCGCCGCCGCCATCCTCGCTCTCGAGATCAGAGGGCAGAAGCCCCGCGGGGTCCTCGTCGAGCGGCGCGCGCCCGTCGTCAAAGAGTATTACGCCGGCGTCGTCTACGACGCCCTCGCCAAGAAGCCGGTCATCGTCTTCAGCGATATGGGCGGCGTCGACATCGAGGAGGTGGCCGAATCGCACCCCGAGCGCATCGCGAGGCGCCACTTCTCCAACCTGCTGCCGTTCTCCGACTACGTCGCGAAGGAGGCCGTGGCGTCGCTCGGCATTACCGGCGGGGAGCTCACGGGGCTCACCGGTATCGTCGCGCGGCTCGCCCGCGTGTTCACGCAGTACGGCCTCACCCTGGCGGAGATCAACCCGCTGGCGCGCCTCGAGAACGGCTCCTTCCTGGCGCTCGACTGCCACATCGATATGGAGGATGAGGCGAAGGAGCGGCAGACCGCCATCCTGAAGGAGCTCGGGATCTCGCCCGACGAGCCGCGCCAGGGCCGTCCGCCGACGCCCTTCGAGATCCGCGGCGCGCAGATCGACGCCGAGGACCATCGCGGCGTCGCCGGCCGCGTCGTGGAGTTCGACGGCGACCTCGGGCTGGTCATCGGGGCCGGCGGGGGGAGCCTCACCCTCTTCGACGCCGTGCGGAAGTTCGGCGGCCGGCCGGCCAACTACTGCGAGATCGGCGGCAACCCCTCGGTACGCAAGGCGGCGGAGCTGACGAAGCTCGTCCTCAGCAAGCCCGGGGTCGAGAAGATCGCCGTCATGATGAACGTTGTGAGCAACACGCGCGTCGACATCGTGGCGCGCGGGGTCATCAAGGGGTGCATCGAATCGGGGCGGGATCCGGCGAGCACCATCGCCATCTTCCGCATCCCGGGTTCGTGGGAGGACGAAGGGTTCAAGATTCTGCGGAAGTACGGCGTCGAGTACGCGGACCGCACGGTGTCGATGCACGAAGCGGCGCGCCGCGCCGTCGAAAAGACGCGCAAGGCCTGACCCCGCTCGCGGGGCGCGCGAGAGCGAAGAGGACGGAGCAGCGATGTCGATCCTCATCAACAAAGAGACCACGTTCATCATCCAGGGCATCACCGGCCGCGAGGCCGTCAACATGACCCGCGAATGCCTCGACTACGGCTCCAAGATCGTCGGAGGGGTCACCCCCGGCCGCGGCGGCCGCGACGTCTACGGCGTCCCCGTGTACGACACCGTGCGTGAGATCACGGACCGCACGCGAGTCGACGCCACCGTCATCACCGTGCCCGCCGCCTTCGCCCGCGATGCCGCCTTCGAGGCCATCGACGCTGGCATCAAGCTCCTCGTCATCGTCACCGAGCGCATCCCGCGGGGTGAGGTCGCGCAGATCGTCGAGTTCGCCTCCATGCGCGGCGCGCGCGTGATCGGGCCCAACTGTCTCGGCATCCTCTCGCCCGGCGAGGCCAAAGTCGGCGGTCTGGGCGGCCGGGCCGAGGACGCCCGCAAGGCCTATATGCCAGGCCCGGTCGGCGTCATGTCCCGCAGCGGCGGCATGACCACCGAGATTTGCAACACCCTGACGGCGGCCGGCCTCGGCCAGAGCACCGCCATCAGCATCGGCGGCGACGCCATCATCGGCTCCACCTACGCCGAGCTCATGCCGCTCTTCGAGGCCGACCCCCAGACCAAAGCCATCGTCATCTACTCCGAGCCCGGCGGCCCCATGGAGGCCCAGCTCGCGGCGTACATCCAGGAGCGCCGCCCGAGGCTCCCCGTCGTCGCGTTCATGGCGGGGCGGTTCATGGACGAGATGCCCGGCATGCGATTCGGCCACGCCGGCACCATTGTCGAAGGCCGGCAGGACAGCGCCGCCGAGAAGATCCGGCGGATGCAAGAGGCGGGCATCTCCGTCGCCGAAGAGATCTCCCAGATCCCCGAACTCGTGAGACAGCGCATGCAGGAGGCCGGTTGATGGCGCCATTGTTCGTCCACGTCGAGGTCGACCCCGAGGCCGCGCAGCAGCCCGACATCGCGAAGAAGCTCGTCGAGGTCTGCCCGGTGAACATCTTCGCTCTGGACGACGGCGGGGCGTTGCGCATCGTCGAGGAGAACGAGGACGAGTGCACGCTGTGCGAACTCTGCCTCGAGGCGGCTCCGCCCGGCGCCGTCCGCGTCATCAAGCTCTACGAGGAGCCGCCCGTCGCCCTCACGAAGCAGGGCTGACGCCGGGCGTTCACTCGAACACGCCGGTGTCGCGCGCGATGGCGACGCCGCGGGTCCGCGCCGCTCGCGCGCCCGCCCGGCCACGGACGGACGTGTACGTCATCGCCGCGACGAAGAGCGCCGCGGCGAGCAGCACGACGCTCGCGCCCGACGAGACGTCGATGTAGTAGCTCATGTACACGCCGCCCACGCCGCAGAACGCCCCGATGGCGGTGGACAGCCCGACGACCCGATGGAAGCTGTCGGTGAGAAGCCGGGCGACGATGGGCGGGATGACGATCGCCGCCGCGATGAGCGTTACGCCCAGCACCTGCATCGATACGACGACCGTGCCCGCGAGCATGATGGAGAACAGGGTGTCGATCCACTCCGTCCGCACGCCGTAGAAGCGCGCGACCTCCGGATCGAACGTGACGAACAGGAGCTGCTTGTAGATCAGGAAGATGATCGCGGCGGCGCCCGCGGTCACGGCCGCGATGGCGACGAGGTCGCGTTCGCTCACGCCGAGGATGTTGCCGAACAGCGCGGCGTCGAAGCTGCGGGTGAAGGTCCGGTAGCGGCTGATGAGCGCGACCCCCAGCGCGAAGCTCGCCGTCGTGATGATCCCGATGGCGGCGTCCGCGCCGATCATCGGCCGGCGCCGGGTCGTCGCATTGATGAGCAGCGCCGACAGGAACCCCCAGACGCTGGCGCCGACGTAGAAGTTGAACGACATCACGTAGCTGACGACCGCGCCCCCGAACACCGCGTGCGAGAGCCCGTGGCCGATGTAGCTCATCCGGCGCAGCACGATGTAGACGCCCACGAGCCCGCACAGCGCGCCCACCACCGTCGCGGCGATCAGCCCGCGAACGAAGAAGTCATACTGAAACGGCTCCAGCACGCTCCTCAGGCTCCCTTCGTCCCGCCCGTCCGATGACGTGCGGCGTCTCCGCCACCAGCGTCAGACCGCGGTACCGCACCACCGGCATCTCCGCGCCGTAGGTCTCTTTCAGGATCTCCGGCGTGAACACCTCCGACGGCGGGCCTTCGGCGATGATCCGTCCGTTCACGCACACCACCCACGGAAGGTGCGCGGCGACGGCGTTCAGCTCGTGGGTCGTCATGATCACCGTCACGCCCTGGTGATTCAGCTCGTCCAGGAGGTGCAGAATGTCGTCTCTCGTCTTGATGTCGACGCCGCTCGTCGGCTCGTCGAGAAGCAGGAGCCGCGGGTTGCTCACCAAGGCGCGCGCCAGAAAGACCCGCTGCTGCTGCCCGCCCGACAGCTCGCGGATGTGCCGGCGGGCCAGGTGCGCGATGCCGAGGCGCTCCATCATCTCGTGCGCGGCCTCGCGGTCCCGGCGCCGGCTCCACGGGAAGAAGCCGCCGTCGGCGGCCCGCCCCATCAGCACCACCTCTTCCACCGTCACCGGGAAGTTCCAGTCGACGGTCTCGAGCTGGGGGACGTACCCGGCCCGCGCGCGCCGCCCCTCGTGCACCGGCGCGCCGTCGACCACCACCGTGCCGCCGTAGAGGTCCACGGCCCCGAGCATGGCGCGCAGGAGCGTGGTCTTGCCGGCGCCGCTCGGCCCCAGAAGGCCCACGAAGTCGCCCTCGTTCACCTGCAGAGAGACGTCGCGGAGGACGACATCGCCCTCGTACCCGCAGGTCACCCCCTGCAGGAGCACGATGGGCCGCGTCGGCCCCAGGTCGTGAGGGGTCGGATGCAGCATGGCCCTACTGCGGATACTTCGCTGTGCTCTGGCCGGAAAAGACAGGACCCGTGTCGAATCCATCGAACGCGCTCGCGTCGCCCCCGAGGGCCGGAATCATGGTCCGCATGTTCTCGACCATGAGGCCGAGGTACGAATGATCCGGGTCGCCCGGCGCGCCCGGGAGGTCGTCGTCCCGGAGCTTATCGATGAACTGCGCGCCCGCCTCGCGGGCGATGGTCTCGAGCACATCGCTCGGGAAGACCTCCGAGCCGAAGACGGCGGGCACGCCCTCGCGGCGGATCTGGTCGATGAGCGACGCGACCTCGCGCGCCGACGGCTCCGAGAAGTCCGACGGCTGCACCGCGCCGATGACCTGCATGCCGTAGCGCTCCGCGAAGTACGCCCACGAATCGTGATACGTGAGGAGCTTCCGATGCTCCGGCGGAATCGTGGCGATGGCCTCGCGGATGCGCCGGTCCAGATCCTCGATGCGCTCCCGGAACTTCGCCAGGTTCTCGTCGTAATAGTCGGCGTTTTCGGGGTCGAGCGACACCAGTTGGTCACGGATGAGTTCGGCGTACCGCAGAGCGAGCATCGGATCGGGCCACAGGTGCGGATTCGGCTTGCCCTCCGATTCGGGGAACGAGAAGTCGAACTTCCACTGCTCGCGAGTGATCGCGTTGTCGCCCAGCAGCAGGATGACGGCGCCCTCCTTCTTGTTGGCCTCCGCAAGCTCCAGCGTCGGCTCCTCGAGCGAGAGCCCATTCAGCACGATGAGGTCCGCCGTCGCGAGCGTTCTGGCGACCGAGGGGGGCGGTTCGTAGGTGTGCGAGTTCATCCCCTCCGGGATGATGCCTTCGAGCTCGATACGGTCACCGCCGATGTTCTCGGCGATGCTGGTGATGGGAGAGACGGTCGTGACGACGCGGAGCTTTCCGGAGATCTCGCCTCCTCCGCCGTCGTCACCACCACAGGACGCAGCGAAGGCGGCGACGAGAGGCAGCAACAGGAGGAGAAGCGGAGCGTGGCGACGGCGCATGCGGCCTCCTTCCCTGGGAACTCGACGCAGCGGGCTGCGCTTGCCCGCCGGACACAGGTGCAATTAATTGCAACTGCATTCTCTGTCGATTGTGTGCCCACTGTCAAGGCGTAACTTCCGGCCGCCCCATCGAGTGGCGCGCCCCGCGCGTGTTGTGTAGAATCCCCAGCGAACGCCCGCCAGCCCCGGTGGGCGTTTGTCGTGTACGGGAGGGCGCGCGTGCGCATTCTGCTCATCGGCCAGGCGCAGTTCGGCGAGGCCGTCTTCCGGGCGCTGCAGGGGGCCGGCGAACGCATCGTCGGCGTCTCGGCTCCCCCCGTCGACCGGCGCGGGCAGCCCGACCCCCTGTGGCGCCTGGCGGAAGAAGCCGGCCTCCCCCGGTTCGAGACGGCGCGCCTGAAGCGGCCGGAGGTGTACGAGGAGCTCGCCGCCCTCGAGCCCGACCTCGGGGTGATGGCGTTCGTCACGCACATCCTCCCCGAGCGGGTCCTCGACCTGCCCCGTCACGGCACCATCCAGTACCACCCGTCTCTGCTTCCCCGGCACCGCGGGAGGACCGCTATCGCGTGGGCCATCGCGCAGGGCGACGAGAAGACCGGCGTGACCGTGTTCTGGGTCGACAAGGGCATCGACACCGGGCCCATCCTGCTCCAGAGGGAAGTGCCCATCGGGCCAGACGACACCACGGCGTCCCTGTACTTCGGGACGCTCTTCCCCCTGGGCGTCGAAGCGCTGGTGGAGGCGACGCGGCTCGTGCGCGAAGGCCGAGCCCCGCGCATCCCTCAGGACGAAGCCCTCGCGACGTACGAGCATCCCTTCGGCGACGAGCACGCCCGCATCGATTGGAACCGACCGGCCCGCGAGGTCTACGCGCTCGTCCGGGCGGCCAATCCCCAGCCGGGCGCCTACACCCTCGTGGAGGGACGCACGCTACGCATCTTCGACGCCCGTCTCGGCGAGCCCGCGGCCGCGCCCCCGGGCCTCGCCGTCGACGCCGGCGAGCACGGGCTCCGCATCGCCCTGCGCGAGGCGTCGCTCGTCGTCCAGCGCGTGGCGTACGACGGCGGCCCGAAGATCCCGGCCTTCGAGTTCGTCCGCCAGTCGGGCCTCCGCTTGCCGTTCAGCCTCGACGGCGTCCGCCCCTCCTGACCGGCGCTCCACAAAGGAGCGCGTCTCGCGCTACCGCCTTCGCTGGGGCCGGCCGAGCGCGGACCACGCGAGCGTCGCCATCCCTGCGAGCCCCAACGCCACGGTGAGCGTCCCGGCCGCTGTCGACGGCCTACGTGCGCCGGCCAGCGCGCCGCTCGGAGGCAGCCCCGGCGCTACGGTGGGGGTTGGCACGGGCGTCGCCGGCAGCACGGTCGACACGAGCGTGGGCGTGGGCGTCGCCGGCAGCACCGTGGAGACGCGGGTCGGCGTCGCCGTGGGCGTCCGCGTGCGCGCCGCGGTGGGCGTCGCGGACGGCGTGCGCGTGCCCGTCGGCGTGGGAGACGCAGTCCTCGTCGCGGTCGGCGACGGCGTCGCGGTGGCCGTGCCCGTCGGCGTTGCGGTGAACGTCGCCGTCGAGGTCGCGGTCGCCGTAGGGCTAGCCGTGAACGTCGCGGTCGGCGTCGGCGTGCGAGTGGACGTCGGCGGAATCGTGGGCGTCCGCTCCGGCGGCGGCGTCTGCGGCGGGATGGGCGTCTCGCAGGTGCTCCCGTTGCGCCCGAAAACGAACTGGACGTCCTTGATGTCGATGTCGCCGTCGGTGAACACGGGCTCGAGGTCGAAGTACGGGTGGTACGCGAGCATGCCGAACACGGCCATGTACCGCACGGCGATCATCTGGTCGTCGACGACGTCGACCACGCAGTCGCGGTTCAGGTCGGCCTCGAGCTGCCGGACGATGACGACGGCGTCCTCGGCGCTGGCCACGGGGATGGTCGCGCCGCTCACGTCGCGCAGCTTCGTCCCTGCCCTGATGTCGTCGAGCAGCGTCACCACGCCGTTGAGCTGCGTCGGCCGCAGGTCCAGCGACGTCCGCGGCCGCACCTCGAAGATCGCCAGCGTCCCCCGCCCGACCGGACCGGACGTCGGCGACCCCAGCGCATGGCACTCGAACCGGAGCTGACCGGGGCCGTCGTACGTGGTTGTGCACTCGGTCGGGTTTCCAGTGCTCCCCAGGAACGGGCCCTCCTCGACGGACACGGTGACCACTTCGGCGTTGAACAGCACCTCGATCTCGAAAGACGCGAGCCCCGGCTCGTCCACCAGCGCCACCTCCTCCTCCACCCGCAGGGGCTCGCCGCCAATAAAGAGATTCGCGGACGACGGCGTCTTGAACACCACGACCGTGTTCACCGCCTGTACGAGCAGGGCGGGAGCCAGGAGCAGGCCGACGGCCACCGCCGCCGCGCCAGCGCCCGACAATGGCAGCAGCCGCACGGGCTCCGCGAAGCCGCCGGTCAGCCGGACGGCGGCCGCGCCGGCGAGAAGGAGCAGCGCTCCCGCGGCGATCGCGAGCCACAGCCGTCCGACGTCCAGCGACGTCTCTCGCGGCAGGTCGGGCTGCTGGAACGCGACGAACGCTGCGTCACGTGACGCGTCGTCCGCTTGCGTCGCCTTCGCGAGGGCGCCGATCGACGGCGGCGGCGCGGACGGCGTCGGCGGCGCCGGCGCCGACAGCCCCGCGCTGGCTGACGGCGCGATCGCCCCCGACGGCGCCGTCACAGTCACCGTGGTCGTCGTCCCGAACACGGCCGGCAGCGGATTCCCCAAGACGTCCGCGATCGAGGTCACCTGCGGATCGAGTGAGATGACCATCGGCCGGGTGGCAGGCTTCAGAACGCGGTAACGCACCGTCGCGAGCACACCGCTGCCTCCGGCGCCCGGCGGCTGCGGGCCGGAGGTCACGCAGCCGAACCTGACGCCCAGGTTGTCGATGCGCGGGTCGAAGCAGGTCACGGGACGGCCCGTGCTGCCCAGGAACGGCCCGTTGGTGACCGACACCACCTCGAAGACGCCGATTTCGATGCCGCCCACGTTGTTGAACGCGTGCAGCACCGTGACCTCGTACGCGCCGACGTTGCTCGCGTTGGCGATGGTCACGTCGACCGTGAACTCGGTCCCTACCGGGGCCGTAATCGTGGAGGGCGACGTCCCCAGCGACGCCACCCCGCCCGGAATGGGCGTGGGCGTCGGTGTCCCCGGCGTCGGAGTCGGCGTCGGCGTAGGGCACGGACCCGGACACGGTTCGACGGTCACCGAACCGTGCTCGATGACCTCGATGGGGATGCGTTGGGCCGGCACCGTCAGAAGCACGGCGCTGGCGATGGTGACGGGGCTCGTCCCGGGGACGTCGGCGGCGAACCGGAAGTTCGCGACGATCCCCTGACCGTTGGGTCCAGGGGGCGAAGCGCCCAATGTCGCGCACCCAAAGCGTACGAACCCAGGACCGGCGAAGAATGCAGGGCACGACACCGTCCGCCCCGTGCTCCCTAGGAACGGTCCGGGAGCCGCGCTCACGAACGAGAGCACAGACTCATCGTACGAGAGGCCTACTTCGAACGCCCCGAGGTTCTCGACGCCCGCGACTTCGATATCGACCGAGAACGTCGATGTCTCCAGCACGGTTTGCGTCGCTGGCAGAACCCGCACGGTTACCGGCACCACCGGCGTCGGTGTGTTCGTCGGGCCCGGCGTCGGCGTGTTGGTGGGCGTGCTGGTCGGCGTGTCCGTGGGACACGGGCCTGAGCACGGGGTCGGGCTCGCGCTCGGCGTCGGGCTCGGGGTCGACGTCGGGGTCGGCGTCGGCGTCTTGGTCGGTGGGGGCGTCGGGCACGGGCCCGAACACGGCGCAATCGTCCGCGACCCGTCGACCACGCCGGTGGACAGGCTGTTCCCTCGCGGGTCCGTGATCCGGACGTTCTGAAGATCGAGGGGACTCACGCCTTCGTTCTGCGCGGCTAGCGTGACGAATCCGAGGATCCCGCTGCCCGAGGCGCCCGCTTCCGGCGTCGCGCCGAGCGTGACGCACGTGAGACCCATCGAGCTCGACGTGATCACCGGGTCGAGGCACAACACGGTGCGTCCGCTGCTCCCGAGGAACGGCCCCACCCGGATATCGACAGGCGCGAGCAGATTGGGATCGAACGCCAGCGTGAACTGGAAGGCGCCCAGGTTCGTGACCTGCTGGATGACCACGGCGACGTCGAACACCTCACCCTTGATCCGCGTCTCGACCAGCGGCTGGACACATACCACCGTCCCTGAGACGCCGCAGTTGATGGCGGGCGTGGGCGTCGGGGTCGGCGTGGGCGTGTCCGTCGGACATGGGCCACCGGGGCAGGGTGTCGGTGTCGAGGTCGGCGTCGGTGTATTGGTCGGTGTCGGCGTCGGACCGCTGATGATGTCCACGATCCCGTCGTACGCCACAGCGAAGATCTCGTTCCCCAGGGGATCGGCAAGTGACGGCTCGAGGTCGAGGAGCACCGTGCCTTCGGCCAAAGGCGCCCACTCGACCGTCGCGAGCAATCCGCTGCCGCTCGGTCCGGGCTGGCTCCCGCTGGTGACGCAGCCCACCTGCAGCCGCTTGATGGTGCCCTGCACCGTCGTGATAACCGGATTGAGGCAGAACACGGTCCGGCCGGTGCTGCCGAGGAACGGCCCGTTCGTGAACGACACGAATTCCACGAACGCCGAGTCGTACTTCACCAGCACCTCGTACGCCCCGAGGTTGTTCACCTGTTCGATGGTGACGTCGGTGGTAAACGACGCCGCGGTGATGGGCACCGTCTGGAACGGAGGCTCGATGCGCTCGATGGCCGCGCCCGGCGGCGCCGTGGCCGTGGGCGTCGGTGTCGACGTCGGCGTTCCGACGGGCGTCACCGTCGACGTGACCGTGGCCGTCGGCGTTGGCGACGGCGTCGGCGTTTCCGTCGCCAGCGCGGTCGGCGTCGGCGTTTCTGTCGCCACGGGCGTCGGAGTCGATGTCTCCGTCGCGGTGGGCGTCGGCGTCTCGGTAGAGGCGGGCGTCGCCGTGAACGTCGGCGTGGGCGTTTCCGTCGGAACGGGTGTGGACGTCGGCGGCGGTGGCGACGCCGTGGGCGTCGTCGGGGCGAAGAACGCGCCGAAGATGGGGAACGAGCTGTCGGGGAAGCCGAACGCGACCGCCAGGATGGTGAAGGTGGCCGCCGTCACGATCCCCAGGGTCAGCTCGCGTCGTCGGCTCATGGCGCGCCTCCCAGAGCGACCGTGGGGATCGGGTGCGCTTCCGCGGGAGGCCGCGCAGCCGCGCGCTCAGCCTCGGCGGACGGGCGCGACCTGCGGGAGAGCCACACGCACAGGAACAGCAACGCCGCCAGCGCCAGCGCCGTCGGCGCGATGGAGGTCTCGCGAGCGATGGGGAAGTGGTACGCGAGCAGCGTCCACCCCACGCAGAGCGCCGCCGCAACACCCACGCGATCGCGGCCCGTAGTCGCCGCGAGCAGAAGAAACGCCGGCGCTGCGGCGACGATGACGTCCTGACGGTACACGTGCGCGTTGACGAGGATGGAGGCGAGCGCGATGGCGGCGTATCGCGTCGCGAACCGGGGGCCTTCGACCGTCCATGGCCCGGCCCACGCGACCGCGACGGCGAGCAGCGTCGGAATCGCCAGCGCCAGCGACCACGCCGCCACGGCGTCGTGGTGCCCCGGACCGAGCAGCGTCCGCACGAGGCCGTTCCACCCGAACATGCCGGCGATGGAGATGCCGTTGGCGTTGTCCCACGTCGAGGCCTCCCACAGAAACGCGGGATACGTCCACAGGACGGACGCGCCCGAGGCGGCTATCGACAGCGCCACCCACACGGTCGCGACAGCGCCGAACCCTTTGAGCGCCTCCCATCGCCGTTTCCACAGCAGCGCCGCTACAGGGATCAGGGCGTAGTTCGGCTTGAGGAGCAGGAGCCCGAGAAGCGCGCCCGCCAGCCGCTCGCGACCGGACGCGAACGCGGCGAACGCGGCCGCGAACGCGAAGAACAGCACGAACGAGGGCTGGCCGTGGAAGAAGGTGTCCCGGACCGGCTGGAACGCGGCGAGCATCCCGAGCACGACCCACGCGCCTGGCACGCCGAGGCGCGAACTTCGCCAGAGCAGCGCCACGCCCGCCGCCAACAGCCCCGTGGTCAGGGCGAGCATGACGGCCGCCGCCGTACCCGGCGGCAGCCACGTCAGCGGAACGAGAACAGCGGCGAAGGCAGGCGGATTGAAGTACGGCAGGAGGGGCGCCTGCGCTCGCGGCCGCTCGTAGACGCGGGCCTCCTCCTCATGAATCGCATCGAGGTTGTAGAGCTCGTCGCCCCGGCCGTCGCGGACCAGCCGCGCCGCGGCGTAGAACACGCCGAAGTCATCGAGCGCAGGACCCGGCGCGCGTTCGTTCGCGAGCGCCGGGAACAACGCGGGGTACAGGGCGAGCCAGAGGGCGACCGCCAGCCACAGGAGCGCGCCTGCTGCGGCGGCGCCGATGCCGTCGGTGAGATGAGGGAGCCAGCGACGCGCGGGCAACGCCACGCGGAGCGCGCTGAACCGCCGCAGGGACAGCGAACCCGGAAAGACCGTCATCGACGCCTCTAGTCAGACAACGTCGCTCGCCGAACCGAATTTCAGTTGTCGGGGGTTGGAGTGAACGATTCCGCAGCGGGGCGGATGCACCATGGGAGAAGCTCCACAGGCTCCCCCCTATGAAACCGTTCCGATTGTGCGATGGCGGGGAAATCGGCCGCCGATGGCGGCGACGCGAACGTTACCATAAAAACGCGCGTCCGTCAATCGCATCCGGGCGCGAAGCCTTGCGCCGCATGGTTCGCGTCCGCGCCTTCGACGCGAGGAGACGCCCCGCGGGTCGACGGGCCGCCATTCAGGCGTCACAATAGTCGCGTGGCAGATCGACCTTCCGCCGCAGCCACCGAAACGGTCGCGCTGCCCGCGCGGCGCGTCCCCGTGACGCGCCGGTGCGACGTGCTCGTGGTGGGCGGTGGCGCCGCCGGGCTCGCAGCCGCCGTCGCCGCCGCTCGTCAGGGCGCCCGGACGGCCCTCGTCGAGCGCTACGGGTATCTGGGCGGGCTCGCCTCGGGCGGGCTCATCATCCTCCTCCTCACCCTCGACGACGGCCGCGGCCGCCAGGTCGTCGCCGGCCTCTGCCAGGAGCTCGTCGAGCGCCTCGACCGCCGCGGCGCCGCCTTCTACCCCCCGCGCGACGAATGGGGCAGCGCCGACGACGCCCTCATCGAGCGCTACCGGCGCTGGGGTCTCGTATGGGGATCGGGCCCTCACAGGGTCCGCTACTCCGTGGCCTACGACCCCGAAGAGTTCAAATTCGTGGCCAACACCTGGGTGGCGGAGGCCGGCGTCGAACTCCTCTTCCACCGCTGGGCGATCGATGTCGTCCGGGACGGCGACCGCATCACGCACGTGGTGTTCGCGTCGAAAGGCGGCCTCGAGGCCATCGCCGCCGACGTCGTCATCGACACGACGGGAGACGGCGACCTCTTCGCGATGGCCGGCGAGCCGTTCGAGCTCGAGACCGTCCACCCGTGGCTCTGGTTCCGCATGGCCAACGTGGACTTCGAGCGGGCCCGCCGCCGCGGACCTGACGGCGAGGGCGGCTTCTTCTTTCGGACGGTACGCCCGGGACAGGCGCTCCTCCCATGGGGTGCCGCCGGCCGCATCGAGCGGCGCATCGACGCGACGAATCCCGATGACCTCACGTACGCCGAGGTCGAATGCAGACAGATGGTGATGGCGGAGGTCGACCGGCTTCGCGCCCAGGTCCCTGGCTTCGAAGAGGCCTACCTCACCGACGTCGCCCTCACCCTCGGTGTGACCGAGAGCCGCCGCCTCCAGGGGCAGTATGTCCTCGCCCGGGACGACCTGGACCGCTCGTTCGAGGACACCGTCGCCGTCACCGGGCATTGGACGAAGTACGACTGCGTGTACAGGATCCCCTATCGCAGTCTGTTGCCCCGCGGGGCGCGCAACTTGCTCGTCGCCGGACGCTGCATCAGCGTCGACCATCGCGTCCACCATGCGACGAAGGAGATCCCTGCCTGCTTCGCGACGGGCGAAGCCGCGGGCGTCGCCGCTTCCATCGCCGCGGCCCGCGGCCTCTCCTGCGCCGACGTGCCTGTCGCCGACCTCCGAGCGAAGCTCCGCGCGGCGGGCGCCATCATCGACTGACCTCGCCCGCAGGGGGCTTGACAGGGGTAGTACATCTGTTCTACTCTCGGGGCAGATCCAGTCCGGGAGGCCGTCATGCCCGAGGTCTATTTCGAAGAAATCGAATGCCGGTCCGCGCTCAACCGCGTTCATGCGCCGGGCCTGTCGTTCCGTTGGAGTCTCAACCCCTACCGGGGCTGTCAGCACGCCTGCGTCTACTGCTTCGCGCGCGGCACCCACGAGTACCTGGGGTACGACGCAGGCCGGGACTTCGAGCGTCGCGTCGTCGTCAAAGTCAACGTCGCCGAAGCCCTGCGCCGCGACCTCGCCAGACCCTCGTGGGCCCGCGAGACTGTCGCCATCGGAACCGCATGCGATCCGTACCAGCAGGCCGAGATGAAGTACGGGCTCACCAGGCGGTGCCTGGGCGTGATGCTCGAGTTCGCGAACCCCGTGAGCCTGGTCACGAAGTCACCCGCCGTCACCAGGGACCTCGACCTGCTCCAGGCGCTGTCCGGCGTCGCCGACGTCAGCGTCGCCTTCAGCGTCAGCACGCTCGACCTCGATGTGTGGCGGCGGATCGAGCCGGAGACGGCGAATCCGTGGAAGCGTCTCGAAGCGATGGCCACGCTGGCGCGGGCCGGCGTGCGCGCCGGGGTGCTGCTCGCGCCCATCCTGCCCGGCATCACGGACGACCCGGCGAATCTCGAAGCGGTGGTGCGCGCCGCCGCCGACCACGGCGCGTCCTTCATCGGCGACGTCGTACTGCATCTCAAGCCCGGCTCCAGGGAATGGTTCATGCCGTTCCTGCGCGAGGCGTATCCGCATCTGCAGGAGCGGTACTGGAAGTTCTACCGCGGCCCGTATGCGCCCAAGACCTACACGTCCGAGGTGCACGACGTGGTCCGTCGGCTGAAGGAGCGCTTCGGCATGGCCGCCCGCGAAGCGACCCCGGTCAGCCGGAGAGGACAGCTCCAGCTCGCCATGTAACCAGCGTCGCTGCGCCCTGCACAGGCGGGGGGTACACTGCCCTCGTGCACGGCGCGGGCGTCCTCCACCTCATCGGCCGAACCCCGCTCGTCGAGCTTCGGCACTGCTCGCCGAAGCCGGGCGTGCGGCTCTTTGCCAAACTCGAAGGCTTCAACCCCACCGGAAGCCTGAAGGACCGCATCGTGCTCGCCATGATCGAGCGGGCGCGGCGCGAAGGCGCCCTCCGGCCCGGCGACACCATCGTCGAGGCCAGCACAGGCAACACGGGCATCTCGCTCGCCATGATCGGCCGCGCCCTCGGTTACCGGGTGAAGATCGTGGCGCCCGAGAACATCTTCCCCGAGATCCCCCGCATGCTCGCCGTCTACGGCGCGGAGGTCGTCTGGGTGCCCGCCGAGCTCGGCGTGCCCGAGGCCATTCGCGTCGCCGGCGAGATCGCGCGCACCGAAGGCACCCTGATGCTCGACCAGTTTTCGAACGACGCCAACTGCCGGGCGCACTACGAGACCACCGGTCCCGAGATCCTCGCGGACCTCCCGGAGGTCGACGTGCTGGTCGCGGGCGTGGGGACCGGCGGCACCATCATGGGCGCGGGCTCCTTCCTGAAGGAGCGGCGCCCGGGCGTCCGCCTGGTCGCCGTCGAGCCTCACCCCGGAAGCCATCTTCAGGGCCTCACGACGCTGGCCGAGGGCTTCATCCCGCCGCTCCTCGACCTCGACCTCCTCGACGCCAAGATCCTCGTGCGGAGCTCGAGCGCCTTCATTGCGGCGGCCGAGGTCATGCGGCGGGAAGGCATCTTCGCCGGGGTCTCCTCTGGCGCCGTCCTCCACGCCGGTATGAAGTTCGCCCGCAGGCTCGACCGGGGCAACGTGGTCCTCATCTTCGCGGACGCGGGCTGGAAGTATCTCGGCACGAACCTGTGGACGGCGCCGCCGCATCCCGAGGAGGAATCGCTGGACGATACAATCTGGTGGTGAGAGGAGAGCCGTCATGGAGAGCATCTTCGGTATCCGCAGGCGGACCCGCCGACTCCTTCGGGCCGGCCTCGAGACGCTCCGGGACGTCGTCGACGCCCGCTTGCGGCGCATCGATGAGAAGCGGCAGCGGCTCGCCGCTCGAGGGAGCGAGGCGAGCCCGGCGGCCGGGACCTCACCTGCGCCTCGCCGTCGTGGGCGCCCGCGGAAGATCGCGACCCAGTAGCCATGCGCATCGCGTTCGGCGCGGATGACCGGACGGCGTTGACCGACGCGCTGGTCGACGAGCTGCGCCGCCGCGGCCACGACGTGAAGGTCTACGGGCCGCCCGCGGGCGAGCCGCTACAGTGGGCCGACGTCGCCGTCGCCGTGGCGCGCGACGTGGCGTCGGGGGCGGCGGACCAGGGCGTGCTGCTGTGCTGGACCGGCACCGGCGTCTGCATGGCCGCGAACAAGGTCCCCGGCGTGCGGGCGGCGCTCTGCGGCGACGCCGAGACGGCGCGCGGCGCCCGCGCGTGGAACGACGCCAACGTCCTCTGCATGAGCCTGCGCACCACTACGGAGATCCTCGCGCGGGAGATCCTCGACGCCTGGTTCGCGACTACGCGGGTGGACCCGACGGAGCTCGAGAGCATCGCGAAGGTCCGCGAACTCGACCGGCAGCGCTCCGAAGCGCCGGCCGGCGCCGGGTCGCCGCGACCAGACGCCGGCGACCCCGTATAATCTGCGCGTGGACCCCCTGCACAGCCCATCGACTCCGGGAACGGGCGCGGCCCGCCCCGAGATTCTGGATGCCCTCCGCCAGCGTGTGGCCCGCTTGCCGGCGGGGCTGCGCGATCACGTCTTCCGCGTGGAGGCCGAAGCGCGGCGCCTCGCTGAAATCTACGGCCTCGACCCCGAGCGGCTGCTGCTCGCTGTGCTCGGCCACGACCTGTACCGCGCGCACGGCCCCAAGCAACTGCTCTCCATGGCCGCGGTTCTCATCGGCCCGCCCGACCCCGTCGAAGAGGCGGAGCCCATCCTGTTGCACGGCCCGCTGGGCGCGCTCGCCATGCAGGTCCAGTTCGGCATCGACGACGCCGAGGCGCTCGACGCCGCGCGATACCACACGACGGGCCGGCCCGGGATGACGCTGCTCGAAAAGGCGCTCTTTCTCGCCGACAAGATCGAGCCGGAGAAGGTCAACGGCGTGCCGGAGCTCCAGGAGGTGCGGCGCCTGGCCGAGCACGACCCGGACGAGGCGATCCTGAGGTATCTCGACTATCAGGTACGCCGGTCGACGGAGCTGGGCTGGCTCCTGCATCCCCACCTGGTCGCCGCGCGCAACGAGCTGCTGCGCCGCCAAAGGCAACATACGCCTTGACGGCGGTGCTGAAAGACGGTAACCAAGGGCGGCGCTCACGGGGCGCCTATGGTGACTACGTTACGGGAGGAAGCAGGCTCGCCCTGTTTCCTCCCATTCTCGAGAGAGCACGTTCGATACGAAGGGGCTTCGGGTAGCGTTTCTTAGCGCGCCCTGGCTCGCACCGTCCGGTCTGGTACACTGCCGCGCGACTGTTCCCACCAAGGAGACCACCTTTATGACCGTGCGTTGGACCGACGTCGAACCCTACCTCCGCGCGACCTTCGAGACCACGGGCCAGGTCGAGCGCGCCGAAGCCGTCAACCGAGCCTTCGCGGACAACGCGAGCGACGACGTCATCGACACCCTCGACGCTATCGGCTCGCGGGTGTTCCAGACGCTCGACGCCGCCCGCGACTTCCTCGTCTCCCAGGGTCTCGTCGAGCCCTGATCCGGCCACGCCCATGCGATTCGTCCTGCCGCTCTTCGCCCGCCACGAGCGGCCCGAGGAGGCCCCCGGCATCTCTCCGGACTTCCGGCGCCGGGTGCGCCGCATTGAGGTCCGCGCCAGGCGGTTCGTGGCGTCCCGCATCCTGGGCGACTATCGCAGCGTGTTCCGGGGCCGGGGCATCGAGTTCTCCGAAGTCCGGGAGTACCAGCCCGGCGACGACGTCCGCCTGATCGACTGGAACGTGACGGCGCGGATGGGCGCGCCGTACGTCAAGAAGTACGTCGAGGAGCGCGAGCTCACCGTCATGCTCGCTCTCGACGCCAGCGCGTCCACCGGCGTGGGCACGCAGGGGCGTTCCAAGGCCGCGTACGCCGCCGAGGTCGCGGCGCTGCTCGCGTTCGCCGCCGTCGCCAACAACGACCGCGCCGGCCTGCTCGTGTTCACTGACCGCATCGAGCGGTTCGTGCGCCCGGCGCGGGGGCCCCGGCACGCCCTTCGCATCGTGCGCGACCTGCTCGCGCTGCAGGCCGCGGGGCAGGGGACGGACCTGGCGCGCGCGGCCGCCTTCCTCGCGCGGACGCTCCGTCGCCGCAGCGCCGTCTTCATCCTGTCGGACTTCTTCGACCCGGGGTTCGACGACGCCCTGCGCCGGCTCGCCGTCCGGCACGACGTCATCGGCGTCTCCATCACGGACCCCCGCGAGCTCGAGCTGCCCGACGTCGGATTGCTGGTGGCGCGCGACGCCGAAACGGGCGCCCGGACGACCATCGATACGTCGGACCCGGAGGTGCGGCGGGCCTATGCCGAGCGCGCGCGGGAGCTGGTCGAGCGCCGCCGGCGGCGGCTCGCGAGCCTGGGCGTCGAAGAGATCGCCCTGCGGACGGACCGCGACTACGTGGGGCCCATCGCCCGGTTCATGCGCCGCCGGGCGCGTCGCTAGTCCTCGAGCCTGAGGTCGCCGCTCTTACCGCCCGTCTTGCGGACCAGGCGGACGCTCTCGATGCGCATCCCGCGGTCCACGGCCTTGCACATGTCGTACACGGTGAGCGCGGCGACGGCGACGGCCGTCAGCGCCTCCATCTCGACGCCCGTCTTCCCCGTGGTCCGGACCACGGCGGCGATGTCGATGGCGTGCTCGGCCTCGTTCGCCGTCAGGCGGACGTCGACGCCGGTGAGGAGGAGCGGATGGCACATGGGGATGAGCTCGTGCGTGCGCTTGGCGGCCATGACGCCCGCCACCTGCGCGACCGCCAGCACGTCGCCCTTGGGGAGTCCGCCCTCCTGAATGAGGGCGAACGTCTCCGGCAACATCACGATGCGTCCGCGGGCCTCCGCCTCGCGCACGGTCTCGTCCTTGGCGGTGACGTCGACCATGCGGGCCCGTCCGGCCTCGTCGAGGTGCGAAAGGCGTTGCGTCACGTCGCTCCTTCTCGCCGCCCTGCGCCGACGCAGGGCTTGGGTGATTCGCTCCCGCCCAGTGTATCCCAGCGAGGCGCCGCCCGCGCGCCCCTTCCTGCGCAGGCGCGGGATATGCTACGGTGAAGCGCCGGCGGCGCTCCATGGCCGCCGCGCCGGTGAGATCTGCGATGGTTCGACCTGCCGCCGCAATGCGGCGTTCGACGGAGGTGTGGCGCTCCCGTCCTTCCCTCGGGGAAGGGCGGGACGTCATTGGCTCGCCCCGCCGCCGACCCTTCTGATTCCACGCTGGCCCCCCTCGGCGGGAGGCCCCGACGGAGGCGAGACACCCCATGCAGGTCGAACTGTACGACACGACGCTGCGCGACGGCGCCCAGATGGAGGGCATGTCGCTCAGCGTCGAAGACAAGCTCAAGATCGCCGCCAAGCTCGACGAGATCGGCGTCCACTACATCGAAGGCGGCTGGCCCGGGTCGAACCCCAAAGACGCCGAGTTCTTCGTGCGCGCCCGCTCGCTTCCCCTCCGCCACGCCCGGCTCGCCGCCTTCGGCAGCACCCGCAAGGCCGGAGGCCGCGCCGACAGCGACCCCAACCTGCGCGCCCTCCTCGACGCGTCGACCCCGGTCTGCACCGTCGTCGGTAAGGCCAACGACCGCCACGTGCGCGAGGTCCTCGAGACCACCTACGAAGAGAACCTCGCGATGATCGGCGACTCCGTGCGCTACCTCAAGGAGCACGGGCGCACGGTCTTCTTCGACGCCGAGCACTTCTTCGACGGCTTCTTCTCGGATCGGGAGTACGCGCTGGCGTGCCTGCGGGCCGCGGCGACGGTGGGGGCGGACTGCCTCGTCCTCTGCGACACCAACGGCGGGACCATCACCTCCCGTCTGGTCGAGGTCATCAAGGCGGTGCAGGGGGCCATCGACGCGCCGCTCGGTATCCATGTGCACAACGACGCCGGGCTCGCCGTGGCCAACTCCATCGCCGCAGTGGAGCTGGGCGTCCGTCAGGTGCAGGGCTGCATCAACGGCTACGGCGAGCGCTGCGGCAACGCCGACCTCTGCGCCGTCATCCCGAACCTCAAGCTCAAGCTCGGCATCGACGTCGTCACGGACGACCAGCTCGCGCGGCTGACCGAGGCGTCCCACTACGTGAGCGAGGTCGCCAACATGGCGCCGAACCCGTACGCGCCGTACGTGGGGTCGAGCGCCTTCGCCCACAAAGGCGGACTCCACACCGCGGCGCTGGTGAAGAGCGAGATGTCGTACCAGCACGTGCCGCCGGAGGCTGTCGGCAACACGCGGCGCTTTCTGGTGTCGGAGCTGGGCGGCAGCCGCGGGCTCGTACAGAAGGCGCGCGAGCTGGGCATCGAGCTCACGCGCGACCAGGCCCGTGCACTGCAGGAAAAGATCAACGAGATGGAGGCCCGCGGGTATCAGTACGAGGGCGCCGAGGCCTCGTTCGAGATGCTGATTCGGCGTTCGCAACCCGGCTACGCGCCGCCCTTCGAGCTCGAAGACTTCTGGATCGTCGAGCGGCGCGCCGCTCACGGAAGCGCCGGCCGGGAGATGCAGGCCGAGGCGATGGTCAAGGTGTCGGTCGACGGGGACCTGGTGCAGACGGCGGCCGACGGCAACGGCCCCGTGAACGCCCTCGACGCGGCGGTGCGGAAGGCGCTGGTGCAGTTCTTCCCCGGCATCAACGCGGTGAAGCTGGTCGACTACAAGGTGCGGATCATCGACAGCGCCTCGGCGACGGCGGCGTCGGTGCGGGTGCTCATCGAGTCGACCGACGGCGTCCGGTTCTGGACGACCGTGGGGGCGTCGACGGACATCATCGAGGCGTCATGGCTGGCGCTGCAGGACTGTCTGGAGTACTGGCTCTTGAAGCAGGCGGAGGTGGCGCCGCGGTAGGAGCGGGAGGCGGAACAGGAGAAGGCCCCGAGCCGATGAGGCCGGGGCCTTCGTGCAAGTCTCCTGGCAGTGGCCTATTTTCCGCACCCCGTTGCCAGGGCAGTATCGTCGGCGCTGAGGCGTTTCACTTCCGTGTTCGGGATGGGAACGGGTGGTTCCACCTCGCTCTGAC
>DATLZC010000224.1:0-4568 GCA_035574215.1 Dehalococcoidia bacterium
AGGTTGAGCAGCACCTGCTGGATCTGGTCGGGGTCGACCAGCGTCTGCGGCAGGTCCGGCGCGAGGTCGAGGCTCACCTCGATGTTGCGCAGATGGTGCTCGTAGCTGCGGAGCTCGACCACCCGCCGCACCAGGGCGTTGAGGTCCGTCGGCTCCTTGCGGGCTTTGCGCCGCCGCGCGAAGGACAGCAGATTCTGCACGATCTTCGACGCGCGCTCGGCTTCCGCCTGGATCGTCTCGACCTGCTGGCGGCTCCGCTCGTCGAGGTCGCGCATGAGCAGCAGTTGCGCGAAGCCGACGATGCCCGTCAGCGGGTTGTTGAGCTCGTGCGCCACCCCGGACACGAGCTGCCCCACCGAGGCCATCTTCTCGGACTGGAGGAGCCGCTCCTGCATGAGGTTCTCCTCCGTCACGTCGCGGAGCAGCAGAAGGCAGGCCCCAGTCCCGCCGAGCGACGCCGCGGTCACATGCATGTAGCGCCTGGGCTCGCTCCCCGCCTCGAACTCGCGCGGGCGGCTTCGGCCGTTCGCCAGCGCCTCCGCCACGACATCCGCGAGGTCGCCCGGAGGAAGCTCTTCGCCCTCGCTCATCCGGATGCCCAGCGCCGCGAGCGCCGCCCGCGCCGCCGCGTTCACCAGCGTCACGCGGAGCGGCCCTTCGGTCAGGATCACGCCATCGGGCAGCGCCTCCAGTACCGCCTCCACCGGGGGCGCGGACGCGCCCGTCGCGACGCGCGCTCCCCCGTCCTCGAGCGCTGCGGAGAGCATGGGGGCGATGTCGTACAACGCCGCCCGCGCGGCCTCACCGGCGCCGGTGAGCCGGAGGAGTCCCCGCGGGACGCCGCCGATGATGAGCGGCGCCGTCTCCGTGGCCGACGACGGCGCGAGGCTCGCGGCGTCGATGCGCGCGAACCGGGTGTGGGCGCGAGCGCAGGACGCATGCGACGGCCCCGCGAGCGCCTGGAAGGCGTCGTTGGCCTCTTCCAGCAGGTGATCCGCTTCCGCAGGGGTAAGGTCCGCGGTGACGTAGAGCGCGGCGATGTGGGCGCCGTCGTCGCAGAGGATGCACGTCGCGGTCCTGAAGGGCGCCCGACGCGCGAGGGCTTCGACGGCGAGCCGGAACGCGGCCTCCCGCTGCGCCGTCATCTCAGCCTCCTGCTGCGCCACATCTGCGTCCCCGAAACCGCTGAGATCATTACGCGGTAGGACAGTATCGTGTCAATACGGGCCTCCCCTACGTGCGCGACCACAGGGGCCGCCGGCGCCAGCAGTGGTCGCACATCGAGGCCGGCCGCGCGATGGTCGTGTACCCCTTTCGCACGATCTCCTGGCGCTCCTGCAAGTGGTGGAGGCAGAACAACCCCCGGCACTTCGAGCACTGACCGCCGTAGCGGCTCCGACAGCCCTCCACGCCGCAGAGCCCCGTGCGGTTGCGGCGCGCGACCTCGTCCTTGTACGCGAGGTGCCGGGCCAGATCGCTGCGCTTCTGCTGGCAACGCTTCCGGGCGCAGATCTCCTGTCCGTCCTCGAGCCGCACGCCGTGCGCCTCACAGAACGTGCGCCCGCAGTACTGGCACACCGCGACGCCAGCCGCCCGGCATGCGCCAAACAGCCCCGTCTTCACCTCGCACACCCGCGATGCGACCTTCGTCCGGCCAGTCATGGCGCCATTGTCCTCCTCCGCCGCCCGCGGGTCAAACCGTCTCGCCCACATAGGGGACTCCGGCGCGCGACATCGGGGACCCACGCCCGTGCGGTTCGGGAGCCTCGACGGCACGCGTAGGGTAGCGACGAAGTTCGCCCGGCCCCGCATTCCCGGATACTGCCTTCACCGACCGAACGGAACCCGTGGCGGGGACCCAGAGCTCCCCTTTCTGACCAGAAGGAGGACTCGTGCCCATGGGCGCACGAAACCGGAGAGCGGAACAGGCGGCGAGCAACGTAGTCCCGATGTTCCGCAATGAAGCGCTGCCTCCGCTCGACGAGGTGGTGCGCGACTACATGCCGCTGGTTCGCCACGCCGTCAACCGCATCGCGGTGGGGTCGACCGGCGGCATCCTGCAGTACGAGGACATGGTGAGCTGCGGCGTCCAGGGTCTCATCGAAGCCTACCGGTCGTTCGACCCCTCGCGCGGCGCCAAGTTCTCCACGTTCGCGCTGCCGCGCATCCGCGGCGCCATCCTCGACGCGCTCCGCTCCGCGCATCCGCTCCCTCGCTCCCTCCAGAAGTTCAACAGCGACCTCGAGAAGTCCAGCGCCCGGCTCCACGCGGCGCTCGGCCGCGATCCCACGAAGGAGGAGCTCGCCGAAGATCTGGGCATCGCGCCAGAGGACTTCCTCGCCGCGCTCCGCACGAGCAACGTCCGCGTCGTCTCGCTGGACAGCCTGGCGGAGACCGCTGGCAACGGAACGAGCGAGAAACTGTACGAGATGGCGGACGACGACCCGACCGTCGACCCCGACGCCGTGGTCGAAGACACGATGGTGCGCATGAAGCTCGCCGAGGCGGTGCGTACCCTCCCCGAGCGCGAGCGCACCATCGTGCGCCTGTACTACCTCCAATCGCGCTCGCTGAAGAGCATCGGACGGGCGCTCGGCATCTCGGAGTCGCGGGCATCGCAGCTCCGGCACCGCGCGATCCGCCGGCTGCGCATGGCGCTGGCGCAGGAACTGCAGGACGCCGCCTGATGAACGTCGGGCTCTATACCGGCGACCCCACGTCCTATCGTCTCGCCGCGGCGCAGCGACCGGGCGTCGTCCTTCGCACGCTGTCGCCGTACCATCCCGACCTCTCGGACCTCGATGCGCTGGTCATCGACGACGCGTCGGCGCCGATGTACGCGCTGACGCGCGCCGCCCTGGCCCGGGGCGTCCACGTCTTCGCGCGGCCGCGCGCGACCCTGACGGTGCGTCAGCTCGTCGTCCTACGCGAGGCGGCCCTGCGCGCCGGCCGGAGGCTTCACCTGGCGGCTCCCTGCGGAGACTCCGGCCCGCTGAAGTCGCTCCGCCGGTCGCTGCGCCAGGACGATGGCCCACGCCACCTGCGCGTCGTCCGCCGTATCCCCCATACCGCATCCCTCGACGACGCGACGTTCGAGGAACTCGCCTTCGTGGCGAGCCTGATCGATGCTGCGCCCTCGAGCGTCGCCTGCTTCCAAGCCGACGCGTCCGACCCCGTCGTGAGGCTCGTGACGCTCACGGCGCCCGGGGCGCTCGTGTCGGTCGTCGTCACGTCGGTGGAAAGCGGCGGGCCCCGCGACGTCGTCGCGACGGCCGGCTCGCGGACCCTGCGCTTCACGCAGTCGCCGGAAGGCGAGCATCGGCTCGCGGTCAGCGCCTCGGACCGCGGCGGCGCGGTGCGCAGCACCGAGATCGCGGAGGCTGTGTTGCGTGGCCTCGTCCGGGAAGCGGAGACGTTCTTCGCCGAACTGGAGGCGTGCCACGAGGCCGTCGCCGCCGACCACCGGCCGCTGGCGCCGTGGGCCCGCGCCGCCCTCCTGTGGGATGCCGCGCGAGGTTCCCTGGAGCAGGGCGGCGCGCCCACGCCCGTGCTCGAGCGGCCGCTTCTCACGAACAACAATCCGCCGCCCCTGCGACTCATCGTGGGCGGCGGATCCGACGGCCCGGCGCGCGCCAGGCCGACCCTCACGGTCGTGCGCTAGCGGTTCATGCGGCGCCGCTCATGGCGCCGCCCGAGGACGCTTCGCCAGATCGCGCTTCCTCTTCGTCGGACGGCTTCTCCGCCTGCTCGGCGGCCTCCGCCTCCTTGCGCTGCTGCTCGCGCTCCAAGAGCTCCTGGCGCAGGACGGTCACCTCACCGGGCGCGCTGATCCCGATCTTGACGCGGTCGCGCTCGACACCGAGCACCCGTACGAGGATGTTCCCGGAGATGACGATACCCTGGTCGACTTTCCTGGTCAGAATCAGCATCTGCCTCTCCTTACGGCGACGCCGGCCGGTCTCGAGCGCCGGCGGCGAGCGATACGAAAGAGTGATCGCTTCGCCCTCGCACTGGGATTATCGGCAGGCGTAGACGCCCCATCAGAGGGTCGGGGATGGACGGCCGGAAGATCAGGGATGAGGAGTAGGCCGCGTCAGGCGGCGGCGACGAGGAGCGCGCCGCGCACGGCCTGCAAGAGGGCGGCCGGCGTGAAGGGCTTCGCGATGGGTTCGGCGCCGAGCGAGCGCGCCAGGCGCCGTTCGTCGTCCTGGAGGAGGCCGGACAGCACGATGACGGGCGTGCGGTAGTGCTCGGGACATTCGCGCAGACGCCGGAGCACGTCCCAGCCGTTCATGCCGGGGAGCCCGACGTCCAGCACCACGAGGCCCGGCAACAGCGCGCGGGCGGCCCGCAGCCCCTGCTCGCCGTCGGCCGCGGCCGCGACCTCGTATCCCGCGTCCATCAGGACCGCGGACACGAGCGACCGGACGACCGGCTCGTCATCGATGACCAGAATCCGCATGGCGCCTCACGCCGCCGATGCGCGGTCCGAGGACGCCTCGCGGGCCCGGGCGGCCCGCTGCATGAGGCGCTCCTCGGCCAGCACCGCCTTCGCCTCCTCGAGCGCG
>DATLZC010000225.1:0-12367 GCA_035574215.1 Dehalococcoidia bacterium
CCCGTCAGGGGGTCGAAGAGCCACCACCCGCCGCCCGCCACGGCGCCCGCGACAAGCGCCGCCGCGGCGCCCCGGAGCAGGAACGCCGCCGGGATGTGGTACGTCGGGATGCGGCGGAGCCGCGCGCACTCGCGGCACCGCGCGCCCACCGGCGTCTGCACCAGACAGCGCGGGCAGATGTACTTCCCGCACTTCCCGCACTGCAGCGCCGTCTCCACGCCGGGATGCGTGGCGCAGTACGTGGTCTCAGCCTCCGAGGCCACCGCGCGCCACGGTTCGTCAGTCATGCCACCTCGACCTTCTGCGGACCGTCCGCCGTCTCACGACCAGCCTACCGCATCACGAGGAGAGAAACGCGAGCACCTCACGGTTGACGGCGTCGGGCCGCTCCCGGTGCATGAAGTGGCCGCAGCCCTCCATCTTCTTCAGCGTGACGTTGGTGAACACCTGGCCCAGGTTGTCGGACCATTCGAACGGCAGGATGGGGTCGCGGTCGCCCCAGAGCACCAGCGTGGGATGGTCGATGGTGGCGGAGCCGGCGCCGAAGCCCGCGCCCCGGTACATGGCGCGGTAGCAGTTGAACCCGCCCCGAAGCGCGCCGGGCTGCGAGTACGCCTTCACGGTCTCGGCGATGTCGTCCTCGGTCCACGCCGACGGGTCGGCCGACCAGTGCGTCAGGAAGTGCCGCAGGTAGATCTCCGTCGCCTTCGGGCTCGACCCCACGAGGTCCTCGGCCCAGGGCTGCTGGTGGAAGATCTGGTACCACGACTCGAAGGCCTGCGGGAGCTGGAACCAGCGCATCCCGACGCCCGGATACGGCGGATCGAACAGCACGAGCTTCCGGAGCTGCCCGCCGTGCTCGCGCGCGAACGCTTGCGCCCATACGGCCCCGAAATCGTGCGCCACGATGTGGACCCGCTCGAAGCCCAGGGCGTCCGCGAGCGCCGCGAGGTCGCCGGCCATAGCCGAGGGGGTGTATCCCTGCTCGGGCGGGAGGTCCGGTTTGTCGGTGTAGGCGAACCCACGCATGTCCGGCGCGACGACGTCGAACCGCTCGGCCAGCGCCGGGATGGTGCGCGTCCACTCGTACCAGAAGCCCGGCCACCCATGGATCAGGAAGACAGGTTCGCCGGCGCCATGACGAACGTAGTGGTAGCGCAGGCCGTTGACCTGGGCGTACTGATGGTTCCAGTCGGACATGGCTCCTCCCGGTGGGGACTCAGCGCCCGGGCTCGAGGCGGGTGACCCCGCCCATGAAGGGATGGAGCGCCTCGGGAATGTCGACGCTGCCGTCGGGGCGCTGGAAGTTCTCGAGGATAGCGGCGACCACCCGCGGCAGCGCCGTCCCCGAGCCGTTCAGCGTGTGCACGAACTCCGGCTTCGCGCCGGGCTCTCGGCGAAAGCGGATGTTCGCCCGCCGCGCCTGGAAGTCGGTGCAGTTCGAGACGCTGGAGACCTCGTACCACTCGCCCGTGGCGGGCGACCATACCTCGAGGTCGTACGACTTCGCGGCGTTGAACCCCAGGTCGCCCGTGCAGATCTGCACGACGCGAGACACCAGCCCCAGCCCGCTCACGACAGCCTCGGCGTGCGTCAGCATCTCTTGCAGCGCGGCCTCGGAATCCTCGGGACGGGTGAACTTGTACAGCTCGACCTTGTCGAACTGATGGCCCCGTTTGATCCCGCGCACGTCCCGCCCCGCGCTCATCTTCTCGCGCCGGAAGCACGGCGTGTACGCCACGTAGGAGATGGGCAGGGCGTCGCCGTCGAGGATTTCGTCGCGGTGGATGTTCGTGAGCGGCACTTCGGCCGTCGGCACGAGCCAGATGTCATCCTCGACGTCGTGGTACAGGTTGTCCCGAAACTTCGGGAGCTGGCCCGACGCCCACATGCACTCCTCTTTGACCACCGCCGGCAGGTACAGCTCGGTGTAGCCGTGGCGGGAGACGTGCAGGTCCAGCATCCACCAGATGAGCGCGCGCTCGAGCCGGGCGCCAGCGCCGCGAAGCACGTAGAAGCGCGAGCCCGCGAGCCGGACGCCGCGGTCGAAGTCGATGATCCCCAGCGCCTCGCCCAGCTCCCAATGCGGGCGCGCCGGGAAGTCCAGCATCCGCGGCTCGCCCGACTGCCGCACGACGACGTTGTCGGACTCGTCGGCGCCACGGGGCACCGAGGCGTCGGGCAAGTTGGGAATCTCCAGGAGCCGCCCTTCCAGCCGCTCTTCGATGTCCTTCAACGCAGGCTCGAGCTCGGCGATGCGGGCCGACACGCCTTTCATCGCGTCGATCAGCCGCTGGCGCTCCGCCGGGTCCTTCGTCGCGCCGATGCGCTTCCCGGCGGCGTTCTGCTCGGCTCTCAGGTTCTCCACCTCGAGGAGCAGCCGACGCCGCTCGGCGTCGAGCGCGAGGACCTCGTCCAGCGGCGCTTCGGTGTGGCGGGCCGCCAGCGCCTCCCGCACGACGTCGGGATGCTCACGGATGAACTGCAGGCTCAGCATGGAGACACATCACCCCGCAGGAGCGCGATCCCTCGGAGCGCCAGCGCGCGCACGTCCTCCGGCACGCGAATGTCGACGCCGCACGACCCCAGCGGCAGCGGCTCATCGCGCCGGAGCTGCTCCTCGGTCACCCACGTCAGCGCGTCGTCTGGCGAAGCCGTGACCTGCGGGTCGGCGTCGCGCGGGCGCAGGAAGTAGATCAAATCGATGTGCTGATGCGGTCCCTCGGGAATGTCCTCGATGAGGATGGCGTACGGCGGAGGCAATTGCGCCGGCCTGGCGAACGATAGCGGCCCGCCGTTGTGGTTCACGATCTCCGCTTCCAGCCCCGTCTCCTCCTTCACCTCGCGCAGGACCGCCTGCGCCGGGTCTTCCCCCGGCTCGATGTGTCCGCCCGGCGGGAGCCACATCTGATTCTTCCGATGCCACCGCAGCAGCGTCCGCCACGGCCGGCCTGCCGAGACGTCGCCGGCGTCGATGACGAAGCCCGTGACGGTGAAGTGGCGCTCCACGCTGGATTGAATCTCCGCGGCTCGCCCGATTCTATCAGCCCCGCTCCGAACGCGTCGAGTGAACCGCCCGCGCGGTCGAGGGAACGGGCCTGCGGCGCGAAGCCCTTGAACAGCGGAGGGCCCGGTCGAATCGGGGACAGGACCGGGCCCTCTGCGGCCGCTTCCGGAACGGCGGGATCAGGCCGATGGCTCGCGCGACCTTTCGAAGGGGTTCATCTCGTCCTCACCGGGGTCCTTCGGTCGACAGCACATCCTCACGGGATCGCGCTCGCGTGCACCGACCGGAAGCGCAACGTCGAGACGCCCTGCCGTTACCGGGCAAAAGCGCCCCCGTCCGTTACTATCTGCCCTGTAACGGACGAGTGACCATAGCATAAACCCTGAGTCAAGCCCGTAACTACCAGGATTTCGGGGAACGCTATTCGCTGGAAGGCGTCTTGACTCCCGAGGAGGGCTCTTCGCGCTCGGAGGCTACCCGTAGCCGCTTACCGTCCCACTCGTACACCCGCGTCCGCACCCGGCTCGGGCAGCATTCGGGGTCGTCCGGCCCGTACACGGGTTCGCGGTCCATGAGCCGGCCTTCGGCGTCGAGCTCGACCTGAATGCGGCCCGCCTCGGGGACCACCGACAAGAGCAGCTCGAGCTCGCCGTTCCGCATGGTGTAGACAAAGTACGCGATGTCGCCGGCAGTGCCTCCCGAGCTCACCGGCACCACCGCTTCCTCCTCGCCGTCGCCCGTGAGATCGGCGAAGATGACGGCGTCCTGGGCCACTTCGCCGCCCGCGCGCTCGAGGAACGACGCCACGTCGGGAGCGGTCGCGAAATCGACATCGAAGATCGGGGGTTGGGTGACCGCCGTGACAGTGACACCTGGAGAAAGGGCAGGCGTCGGCGTCGTCTGGTCGGCGGCCTCGTCGCCGCACGCCGCAACTAGGAAGGCGGCGAGCGCAACCACGGCGGGGAAATGGCGTCGCACGCAAGGATTATACGGGACCGGAGCCTGCCCGCCACGGTTGACGGCTGCGGGGCCAGCGGGTGTACTGGGACGGCGATGGAGGAACCGATGAATTCTCGGCCAGCGCAGCCCGGTGGTCCGCGTCCCATGAGCGACCGCGAGCTCGGAGCGGTGCTCGGCGCCGTCGGCGCGGTCCTGCTGGCGAGCGGGCTCTGGACGCGGTGGCGGTATCACGACCGGCCACCTCCGTGGCGGCTGCGGCTGCTCAACCACGGCGCTCCGCTGGTGGCGGCGGTGGCCGCGATGCGGTGGAACCGGCGCGCGCCCCAGGACTACGGGTTCACCTTGCGCAACTGGCGAGCGTCTGTGTCCACCGCCCCGCTTCGCCTCGCGCCCGGCGCGCTCCTCCTCGGGCTCTCGTGGAGGGCGCGGCCCGCCCGCGTCCCCGCCGTCGACCGCATGGCCCGGATGCTCGCCGAGATGCCGCTTCCGGAGATGCTGCCGTATCACGGGTTGGTGGCCCTCGGCGAGGAGGCGCTCTTCCGCGGATGCCTCCAATCCGAGCTGGCCGGCCGCGGCCTGCCACCAGTTCAGATCGGTCCGCTCCGTATCGACGGCGCGGTGGCGCGAGCGGCCGCCATCTTCGGGCTGTTCCATCTGGTGAACCTCACCCTTCGGCCCATGCTGGCCACGCTGGGCCAGACCGCGTTCGCGACCCTCTTCGGGCTCAGCGTCGGCTCCCTGGCGCGCCGCCACGGCACGCTGGCGGGGCCCGTGCTCATCCACATGGCGACGAACATCCTCTCGATGCTGGCGCTCCGGCGACAGCTCCACCTGGCGCAACGCGAGGACCTCGAAGCGTGAGCCCTCGTGTCGCCGTCGTGCGGGCCGCGGTACCATGGGGCGCGCGTCTGTACGGCTTGACGCGCCCGCAGTGTCCGGAGCCGCGATGACGTCACGACACCTCGGCCGCGTTCGCGCCGTCGACGCCGAGAGCTTCGGCGAACCCGGCCACCGTACGTTTCGCCTGGTCGTGCTGGGCGAGGAGGGCGAGCGCGCCGCCGCCTGGATGGAGAAGGAGCAGTTCCAGGCCCTGTCCATCGCCCTCAAGCAGATGCTCCAGCAGCTCGACCGTCCCGACACCGACGCGGCGCCGCTGCCCGAGAGCTTCGCTCTCGGCGACAGCCCCGACATCGAGTTCAGGGCCGGACGCCTCGGGATGGGCTACGCAGAGGAAGACAACACCATCGTTCTGTTCATCTACGACATCGAGGAGCCCGACGACGAGGACGCCGCGCTCATCTTCCACATGACGCCGGACCAGGGGGCGTCGCTCACGCACCGGCTCGACGACATCATCGCGGCGGGACGTCCCGTGTGCTTCCTGTGCGGCGTCTCCATCGATCCCGGAGGTCACGTCTGCGTGCGGGCCAACGGCCACCGTCGGCAAGAGATCCCGCCCCCGGACGAGGCTTGATGGCGCAGGGGTGTCCACCGAAGATTTACCTCGAGAGCCCGTATCTTCCGGAGGCCGAGCGCCGTTAGACCCGATGATTGCTGGGAGAGCCATCCGCACGAGGAGGTGCCAAATGAAACTGTTCCCGTCTCTGGCGTTGAGTCAGAAAGCCATCGTCGGCATCGTGGTCGGAGTCATCGGAGCAGGGGCCGCGGTCGGTACCTTCGCTTCGCAGGACGTCTTGTTCCAGCCCGGCGACGACGAGTTCGCCGCCCTCCAGGCAACGGAGACGCCCGAGGCCACCGAGACCGCCGAGGCGACGGAGACGCCCGAGGCCACTGAGACCCCCGAGGCGACAGAGACGCCTGAAGCGACCGCGACATCTACACCGGAACCCACGGAGACGCCGGAAGCGACGCCGACTCCGACCGCGGGCGGCGAGGGTGAGCGCCGCGAGATCATGGGCATCCCGGACGAGGACAACCCCGCCTGCGAGAACCACGACGGGTGCGAGGTGGTGCGGACGCCGGGCTGCGTGGACGTCCGGGTGCCGTCGGTCGCGGCGGACCACGAGCGCGGCAAGGAAGGCCACGGCAAGGACTGCGACGTCGAGGACGAGGACGCGAACGCCGGAGACCAGAGTTCGGGCAGTCAGCAGGACGGCCAGTTGGACGAGAACGAGACCGACGAGGGCGAAACGGATTGACCGAGCACTGAACGTCCGTATCCCCCAGGACTTTAGCGCGGAAGAAGGCCGGACCCAACCGGCCTTCTTCTTTGTCCCCGCGCGCCGTGATTTCGCTGGTCGCGTGATACGATGGCGAGAGCGTACGCCGTGCATGAAGAACGACTCGCCCCTATGAGGAGACGCATCGCATGACCACGACCGTCACCGTCCAGTTCCTCCCCGATTACACCTACGCCCAGCTTCTCACCGCCGGCCACCACGCGTGCGTCGCGGACGAACCGGAGGACCAGGGAGGCGACGACCTGGGTCCGGGGCCGTACGACTTGCTTTTGTGGGCGCTGGGCGCGTGCACGGCCATGACGCTGCTCATGTACGCGCGCCGCAAGGGGTGGCCCCTGGAGGACGTCGCTGTCGAGCTCTCCCACGACCGGCGGCACGTCGACGACTGCGAGGACTGCGAGAAGGACGCGGCAGGCCGGATCGAGGTCATCGAGCGCCGCATCGCCCTGCGCGGCGACCTGGACGACGAACAGCGGGCGAAGCTTCTCGAGATCGCGGGCCGCTGCCCCGTGAGCCGTACCATCACCCGCAAGCCGAAGATCGTGGATTCACTGATCGCGGGGCCCTAGCGCCGGGACGATACCTTTCGACAGGCCGTGCGGGCCGAGCGAGCCTCGCGTGCTAAGATCGGAAGTGCAGGGAGCGGCTCCCCTCGTTCTCCGGCGCCGCGCCGGAACGTCCCCGCCACGGCGGGCTAGAGGATCAGGCCCATGACCCGCTCCATGGTCCTGCGCCCGGGTCGAATCGCGTACGCGACCGCGTGGGAGCTCCAGCGCCGGTTAGCCGAAGACGTCCGCAACGGCGGACCCGAACGCCTGATCCTTCTCGAACACCCGCCGACCTACACCCTCGGGGCGCGGGCGCGCGATGAGCACCTGCTCGCGCCCGAGGCCGCCCTGCGGGCCCTGGGAGCCGAGGTCTTCCGCGTCGACCGCGGCGGCGACGTGACATTCCACGGACCGGGCCAACTCGTCGGGTATCCCATCCTGAACCTGCGAGAGCGTGGCCTCGGTCCCGCCGCCTACGTGCGCCGGCTCGAAGAGACGCTGATCGCCGCGCTCGCAGCCTACGGCGTTGCGGCAGGACGCCGCGATGGATACCCCGGCGTGTGGGTCGACGGCGCCAAGATCGCGGCCATCGGCGTCCGCATCTCGAGGGGTGTGAGCCTGCACGGCTTCGCCCTCAACGTCACCACCGACCTCTCGTATTTCGACCGCATCATCCCGTGCGGACTCCCGGGCGTCGCGGTCACTTCGCTCGAACGACTGCTGGGCCGCGCCGTCGACCTGGACGACGTGGCGGACCGCGTCGAGGAGGCGTTCCGGCGTCAGTTCGGCTGGGAGCGTCCGCCGGGGGTCGCCCGAGCAGCCGCCACCGCCGGGAGGGGCTCGACATGACTGCAATCCGCCCGGCGCAGCGGATCCCCGGCTGGCTCAAGGTCCGATTCCCGGCGGGAGAGCGGTTTCACGCGCTGAAGACCTTGATGCGCGAGCACGGCCTCCACACCGTCTGCGAAGAGGCGCGCTGCCCGAACATCGGCGAATGCTGGAACGCCGGCACCGCTACATTCATGATCCTCGGTGACGTCTGCACGCGGGCGTGCGGCTTCTGCGCCGTCACCTCCGGCCGGCCGGGGCCCATCGACGAGCTCGAACCGCTGCGCCTGGCCCGCGCCGTCGAGCTGCTCGGACTCGACTACTGCGTCATCACGTCGGTCAACCGCGACGACCAGCCGGACGGCGGGGCGGAGGTCTTCGCCCGCTGTATCCGCGCCATCCGGTACCGCTGTCCGCAGACGCGCGTCGAAGTGCTCATCCCGGATTTCCTGGGAAACTGGGACGCGCTCCGGACCGTGGTCGAAGCGCGACCCTTCGTGCTCAACCACAACGTCGAGACGGTGCCCCGGCTGTATCCCAGGGTCCGGTTCAAGGCGCGGTACGAGCGCTCGCTGGAGCTCCTCGCCCGGGCGAAGCGCCTCGCGCCCGACATGCTCACGAAGTCCGGGCTCATGGTCGGGCTCGGCGAGACGGTCGAGGAGGTCTTCGCCGTCATGCGGGACCTGCGCGACGCGGGAGTCGATATCGTCACCATCGGACAGTATCTCCGGCCGACCGCGAAGCATCTTCCGGTGCAGCGCTATTACGCTCCGGAGGAGTACGAGGCGTTCCGGGAAGAGGGGCGCCGGCTGGGCATCGGGCACGTCGAGGCGGGACCCCTGGTGCGCAGCAGCTACCACGCCGAGCGGCAGGCGCTGCCGCTCCGCTGAGGGGAACGAGGAAGCCCATGTCCGACTTCGACGTCGTCATCATCGGTGGAGGCCCTGGCGGCTACGTCGCCGCGCTGCGGGCGGCCCAGCTCGGCATGCGAACCGCCCTCGTCGAACGGGACCGCGTCGGGGGGCTCTGTCTGAACTGGGGCTGCATTCCCAGCAAGGCCCTCCTCTGGAACGCTGAGATCGTCAACCTCGTCCGGCAGGGCGACACCTGGGGCATCGTCTACGACAACCTGCGCCTCGACCCCGCCAGAGCCGTCGACCGCAGCCGCAAGGTCGTCGACCGTATGGTGAGTGGCGTCGAGTTCCTCTTGCAGAAGCGCGGCGTCACCTTGATTCAGGGCTCCGGCAAGCTGGCCGGAGCGGGCGTCGTCGCCGTCGACGGTCAGGAGGTGCGCGGCGACGCCGTCATCATCGCGACGGGAGCGCGGCCGCGGTCGCTCCCCGGCGTCGAGGTCGACGGCGAGGTCGTCCTCACGAGCCGGGAGGCGTTGGAGCTTCGCGAGACGCCGCAGCGCGTGGTCATCGTCGGAGGCGGGCCCATCGGGTGTGAGTTCGCGTACTACTGGCGCGCCTACGGCGCCGAAGTGACCATCCTGGAGATGCTCGACCACCTCCTGCCGCTGGAGGACGCGGACGTGAGCGCGCAGGTGGAACGCGCCTTCAAGAAGCAGGGCATCGCGTTCCGCACGGGCGCGCGGGTCGCCGCCGTCGAACGAGGCAAGGGCGGCGCCACGGTCCGCTTCTCGGCGGGGGGCAAAGACGAGGCGGTCGAAGCCGATAAGGTCCTGATGGGCGTCGGATTTCAGCCGAACACCGAAGACCTCGGTCTGGAGGCCGCGGGCGTCGAGACCGACCGCGGCTGGGTGAGGGTCGACGCCGAGCTGCGGACCACGGCCCCCGGCGTGTACGCCATCGGCGACGTGACCGGCCGGCTCATGCTCGCGCACGTGGCGTCGGCCATGGGCGTGTACGTGGTCGAACGGCTGGCGGGATTGCAGCCGCCGCCGCTCGAGTACGAGAAGATGCCCCGGGCGACGTACTGCCAGCCCCAGGTGGGCAGCGTCGGCCTCACGGAAGCGCAGGCCCGGGAGCGCGGCCACGACGTCAGGGTGGGACGGTTCCCGTTCCGGGCCAACGGGAAGGCCGTCGCCACCGAGCACACCGACGGCATGATCAAAGTCGTGGCCGACGCCGCGACGGGCGAGATCCTCGGCGTCCATCTCGTGGGTCCCGACGCCACGGAGTTGCTCGCGGAGGCGACGCTGGGCCTCACGCTGGAGAGCACGCCTCGGGAGCTCGGCTGGGTCGTGCACGCGCACCCGACGCTCTCGGAGGCTGTCAAGGAAGCGGCGCTGGCCGTGGATGGGGAGGCCATCCACTTCATCGACTGAGGGCGAGGAGGGGAGGTGCCGCTATGGCGAAATCGCTGACGACCGCGGCCGCAGGCCGCGAACTGGACGCGGCGACGGCCCGCGAGTTCCTGCGGCAGATGTTGCTCATCCGCCGCTTCGAGGAGAAAGCCGCGGAGAGCTACGCCCGCCAGAAAATCCGCGGCTTCCTGCATCTATACATCGGGCAGGAGGCCGTGGCCGTGGGCGCGCTTGCCGTCGCGAGCCCTGACGACTACGTCGTGTCGCACTATCGCGAGCACGGCCACGCGCTCGCGCGGGGCTGCGACCCCCGGGCGCTGATGGCGGAGCTCTACGCCAAGGAAACTGGCGTGAGCCGCGGCCGCGGCGGCTCCATGCACCTGTTCGATGTCTCCCGTCACTTCATGGGGGGCTACGCCATCGTGGGCGGACACCTCCCGCTCGCCTGCGGGCTCGCCTTCGCATCGAAGTACCTGAGGAACGGCCGGATCGTCTTTACCTTCTTCGGCGACGGCTCGGTCAACGGAGGGGAGTTCCACGAGTCGCTCAACCTCGCATCGGTCTGGAAGCTCCCTGTCCTGTTCATCTGCGAGAACAACCTGTACGCCATGGGCACCGACAGCCGGAAGGTCTCGGCCGAGCCGGAAGTCTGGAAGCGCGCCCTCGCGTACAACATGCCGGCCGAGCGGGTCGACGGCATGGACCTCCTCGCCGTGCTGGACGCCACACGCCGCGCGGCCGAGCACGTCCGCTCCGGGCAGGGGCCCGCGTTCGTCGAGGCGATGACGTACCGCTACCGGGGGCACTCCATGGCCGACCCCGAGTTCTACCGGTCGAAGCAGGAGGTCGAGGAGTACAAGAAGAGCGACCCCATCCGCCGGTTCCACGACACCGCGCTGGCCGCGGGTCTGCTGGACGAAGGGACGTTCTCGCAGATCGCGGCGGAGGTGGAGGAGGTCGTGCAGGACGCCGCGCGCTTCGCGGACGAAAGCCCGGAGCCTCGCGTCGAGGACCTCTACCGGTACGTGTACAAGGAGGCCGGCGATGCCTGAGATCACGTTTCGCGAGGCCCTGCGCCAGGCGCTGCGCCACATGCTCCTCACGGACGACCGGGTCGTCCTGATGGGCGAAGACATCGGCGCCTACGGCGGCTCGTACGCGGTCACCCGCGGGCTGCTCGAGGAGTTCGGGGAAGAGCGCGTGCGGGACACGCCGATCGCGGAGTCCGTCGTCGTGGGCTGCGGCATCGGCGCGGCGATGGGCGGGCTGCGGCCGATGGTCGAGCTCATGACCATCAATTTCAGCTTCCTCGCCATCGACCAGATCGTGAACAACGCCGCGAAGCTGTACTACATGTCCGGCGGCCAGATCAACGTGCCCGTCGTCATCCGGATGGCCAGCGGAGCCGGGGCCCAGCTCGCGGCGCAACATTCGCACAGCCTCGAAGGTTGGTACGCCCACGTCCCCGGCCTCAAGGTCGTGGTCCCGTCGACGCCGTACGACGCCAAGGGCCTGCTTCTGCAGGCCTTCCGGGACGAGAACCCGGTGATCTTCATCGAGCACACCGCCCTCTACGGCTCGAAGGGCGAGGTCCCCGAAGAGCCCTACACCATCCCCTTCGGGCAGGCGGAGGTCTTCCGCCCCGGGTCAGACGTCACCATCGTCGGCTACTCCGGAAGCGTCCACCAGGCGTTCCGCGCGGCGGAGATGCTCGCTCGCGACCACGAGATCGAGGCCGAGGTGCTCAACCTGCGGACGCTGCGTCCCCTCGACGTCGACGCCATCGTGGCGTCGGTACGCAAGACCCACCGCGCCGTCGTCGTCGAAGACGACTGGAAGTTCGGCGGCTTCGCCGGCGAGATCGCGAGCATCATCATGGAGCAGTGCTTCGACGACCTCGACGCGCCGGTCGCCAGGGTGTGCGGCGCGGACGTGCCGATGCCGTACAACCGGACGATGGAGTACGCGGCGCTCCCCAACGAACCGCAGATCGTCGACGCGGTCCTCGCGATGCTGTAAGGAGGCAGCCCATGGCGTTCGAAGTCGTGATGCCCCAGATGGGCGCGGAGATGAAGGAGGGAACCATCCTCCGCTGGCTCAAGAAGGAGGGCGACCCCGTCGAGCGTGGTGAGATCATCGCCGAGATCGAGACCGACAAGGCCAACGTCGAGATCGAGGCGTTCGAAGGCGGAGTCTTCCGCAAGGCCCTGGTGAACGAGGGAGAGACTGTGCCCGTGGGCACGGTCATCGCCATCATCGGCGCGCCCGACGAGGACATCTCGGCGTACGTGGGGGCGGCGCCCCAGCAGAAGGCGCCCGCCGCTGCGACCGCGGCGGCGCCTGAACCCGAGCGGGCGGAGTCCCCAACGGCCGTGGCCGAGGCGCCCGCGCCAGCGCCCTCGGCGCCGACGGCAGGCGACGGTCGGGTGCGCGCTTCCCCGCTGGCTCGCAAGCTCGCGCAGGAGCTCGGCGTCGACCTGACGCAGATCCGCGGCACCGGCCCCGACGGGCGCATCGTCCGCCGGGACGTCGAGGCGTTCGCCGCGCAGCGGGC
>DATLZC010000226.1:0-3498 GCA_035574215.1 Dehalococcoidia bacterium
CGGGCTCGAGGCCGACTTCAACCGGAAGAAGACCAGCAACTACTCGGACCGTATCGGCGAGGTCGTGGCGTCGCGCCTGTGCACGGTGGTGGACGACGGCACGATCCCGGAGAGCCGCGGGTCCATCAACGTGGACGACGAGGGCAACCCTCCGGGGTACAACGTGCTCATCGAGAACGGCGTCCTGCGCGCGTACCTGCAGGACCGCGTGAGCGCGAAGGCGATGGGCGCGTGGCCCACGGGCAACGGGAGGCGCCAGTCGTTCAAACACTACCCGATGCCCCGCATGACCAACACCTACATGCTCCCGGGCGAGAGCGACCCGGAGGAGATCATCCGTTCGGTGAAGAAGGGCATCTACTGCGTGGCGTTCTCCGGCGGGCAGGTGAACATCAGCAACGGCGACTTCGTGTTCAGCGTGACCGAGGGGTACCTGATCGAGGACGGCCGCATCACGGCGCCCATCCGGAACGTGAACCTCATCGGCAACGGCCCCGACGTCCTCACCAAGGTGACGGCCGTCGGGCACGACTTCAAGCTGAGCGACGGGCGCTGGACGTGCGGGAAAGACGGCCAGCAGGTACCGGTGGGCGTCGGCATTCCTACGGTGCTGGTCTCGGGCATCACGGTGGGCGGCACGAGGGTCGCCTGACGGGAGAGGGACGGTGATCAAGCTCATCTACTGCATCAACCGGAAGCCGGGTATGTCGGTCGAGGAGTTCCAGCGCTACTGGCGGGAGACGCACGGGCCGATCGCGGCGCGCATCCCCGGCGTCCGGCGGTACGTCCAGTGCCACACCGTGCCGGCGGCGTACGCCGGCGGCCAGCAGCCTCCGTTCGACGGCGCCGCCGAGCTCTGGTTCGACGACATGGCGTCGCTCGCCGCCGCCATGGGCTCGCCGGAGGTGCAGGCGGCGCGCGAGGACGAACGGAACTTCATCGACCACACGCGCGTCGCGCTGTTCATCACCGAAGAGAAGCCGGTGGTCGACTCCGCATGAACGAAGACCTGCTCTCTATCGCGTCCGACCTCGTCGAACGGGCGAGGCGCCTGGGCGCTGACCAGGCCGACGCCGTCGTCGTCTCCTCGGTCGAGTCCTCCGTGCAGGTGCGCAGGGGCCGCGTCGAGCGCATCGTCGACGCCGGTTCGCACGCCGCCGGCGTCCGCGTCATCAAGGGCCGCCGGACCGCGCTCTGCTCGACCGCGGACATGACACCGCGCGCCCTCGAGGACATGGTCCGCCAGGCCATCGAACTCGCGTCCATCTCGGAGCCGGACGAGTTCGCGGGCCTGCCCGACCGCGCTGAGCTGGCCTCGGGCCCGCTCCCGAACCTCCAGCTCTACGACGAGCGCATCGAGTCGATCACCACCGACGAGCTGCGCGACACGGCGCTGCGCTGCGAACAGGCGGCGTTCGACTTCGATCCGCGGGTGACGAACTCCGACGGCACGCAGATGGGCGTCGTCCGCAGCCGCGTGGCGCTCGCCAACAGCCTCGGCTTCGCGGGGAGCTATCCCTCGACGAGCGCGATGCTGGTGTGCGAGGCCATCTGCGACGACGCCGAAGGCAAGAAGCGCAATGACTACTGGTACACCGCCGAGCGCTTCCTGCACCGGCTCGAGCCGCCGGAAGAGGTCGGGCGCAAGGCCGCGGCGGGCGCTGTGGCGAAGCTCGGGGCGCGCAAAATGAGCACGACGCAGGTCCCTGTGGTGTGGGACGCCCGGGTCACCGTCGCCTTGCTCCAGCTTCTCGCCCAGGCGGTGTCGGGCGAGGCGCTCTACCGTCGGGCGACCTTCCTCGCCGACCTCGAAGGGCAGCAGGTGGCCTCGGAGCTGGTGACCGTCGCCGACGACCCCCTCCTTCCGGCCCGGATCGGGTCGCGCCCGTTCGACGGCGAGGGCGTGGCCTCCCGCACCGTGCCGGTGTTCGAGCGGGGCGTGTTCCGGAGCTTCCTGTTCGATGTCTACAACGCGCGCCGGCTGGGCCGGCGGACCACGGGCGCCGCCGGGCGCAGCGTGGACAGCGCGCCCGCGCCCGCGGTGAGCAATCTCGTAATGGCCCCGGGCGACACCCCGCCGGAGGCGCTCTACGCGGGTGTCGACGAAGGGCTGTACCTCACGGATCTCATGGGGTTCGGCGTGAACCTCACGACGGGCGACTTCTCGCGCGGGGCCCAGGGATTCTGGATCGAGAAGGGCCGGCTCGCGTTTCCGGTGACCGAGATCAACGTCTCGGGGAACCTGCGGGAGATGCTGGCGAGCGTCGACGCGGTGGGGAACGACCTGCTGTGGCGGGGACGCTTCGCGGCGCCGAGCCTGCGCATCTCCCGGATGACGGTGAGCGGGCTGTAGCCGCTCGGAACGTGGGACGGAGCGACAGGGGCCAGGCGCATCCGCCTGGCCCCTCGCGCAGGGTTCTGGTCGGGGTCTCGGGCTACGGACCCTAGATGTTCAGGCTCTGGGCCACCAGTTCGCGGTGGTAATCGGCGTCGCCGTAGGCCAGCTCGGCCGCCTTCTGGCGGCGGAAGTAGAGCTGGATGATGTACTCCTTCGTGAAGCCGATGCCGCCGTGGATCTGCTGCCCGTGGGCGACCACGCGGCGGGTGGCCTCGCTGATCCACGCCTTCGCCATGTGGACGTTCTGCTCGGCGTCGGGCTCGTTCTCGGCGACGGACCACGCGGCCTTGTACATGATGAACCGCGATCCGTCGACGTCGGTCACCATGTCCGCGGCCTTGTGCTGGATGGCCTGGAAGCTGCCGATGGGCCGCCCGAACTGGATGCGGTCCTTGGCGTACTGGACGCTGATCTCGAAGTCCCGCTGCGCCAGCCCGACGAGGTAGGCGCACTCGATAACCGTCGCCTTGTTCACGATGCGCTTCACCAGGTCCCAGCCGCCCTGCAGGGCGTTGGGCTTGGGCACGCGCACGTTGTCGAACTTCACCTCGAACTGCTTGTCCGAGGCGATGGTCTTGAGCGCCTCGAGGCTGATGCCTTGCGCCTTCGCCGGGACGATGACGACGGCGATACCGTCCTCGCCCTTCGTGCCGGGCTTGCGCGCGACCACGCTCATGTAGTCGGCGACGTGGGCGTCGCGGATGAACAGCTTCGTGCCGTTGAGCACGAGGCTGTCGCCGTCTTCCTTCGCCTCGAGGGCGATGCCCTCGGCGTCGAACCGGGCTGACGGCTCGGTGAAGGCGAAGGTCCAGATGTGCTCGCCCGACGCGATCTTGGGCAGGTACTCGCTCTTCTGGGCGTCGGTGCCGCCCTCGAGCAGGGCGATGGCGCCCCCGACGGTGCTCGGGATGAAGGGGCCAGGCACGAGGGCGCGCCCGAACTCCTCGATGAGCACGATTAGGTCGAGGAAGCCCATGCCGGTGCCGCCGTAGCTGTCAGGGATGATCAGGCCCTGCCAGCCCTGCTCGGCCATCTTCTTCCAGAGTTCCGGAGAATAGCCCAGCTCGTCCTCTTCCATGTCGCGGACGTGCTTCTCGGGG
>DATLZC010000227.1:0-3217 GCA_035574215.1 Dehalococcoidia bacterium
GACCGTACGACATGCCCGGTGACCCTCGGCATCGCCTCCACCGGACCGGCCCGTCGCGACGCGTCGGGCGTCGGCGCCACGCTCCGGAGACCGCACCTTGAGACACGGGACGAGCGGGCCGAAGCCATGAGCGACGTCGCAGACCTGTACGCGCTCCAGGAGCTGGACCTCCGCGTGGACGCCCTCCACGCCGCCGCGGCCGCGGCTGAAGCGGGACTCGCCGAGCCGGAGGCGCTGCGCGAGGCCCGGGACGAGATCGAAACGCGCGCGCACGCGCTCCACGAGGCCGAACACCGGCTCCGCGAGCTCGAATTCGAGGTGCAGAGCGTCTCCGAGAAGATCGCGACGCTGGAGAAGAAGCTGTACGGCGGCGCCATCGGCAACCCAAAGGAGCTGGCCGATCTCCAGCACGACGTCGAAAGCCTGCAGCGGCGCAAGCGGGCCCTCGAGGATCAGACGCTGGACGCGATGGCGGCGGTGGAGGACGCGCAGCAGGCGCTGGCATCCGCGCGGGCCTCGCTGGACGCGCTGCAGGCGCAGTGGGAGGCCGAGCGGGACGAGCATCTGCGAACGCTGGAGCGGACGCGGTCGGAGCTGGCGGCGCTCGAAGCGGACCGGACGGCGCGGGTGGCCGGCATCGCGCCGGACGCGCTCGCGCTCTACGAAACGCTGCGGCGGACGCGCGGCGGCCGGGCGGTGGCCCGCATCGAACGCGCGACGTGCGGCGGCTGCCGGATCTCGCTCCCGATGAACGTGCAGCAGCGGCTTCGTCAGCCGGGCGCGCTGATTCAGTGCCCGAGCTGCGAGCGCATCTTGTACAACGGTCAGGCATGAGGCCCGGCCAAACGGGCATGACAGCCGCATGAAGGCGGTCGGATACTTCCGCGAGCTTCCTGACGCCGCGCCCTCGCTGGCCGACCAGGCGCGGGCGTTCCTGTCCTTCTGCGAAGCCCACGGTTTCGAAGTCGCCAGCACCTTCAGCGACACCGCCGACAGCGACGGTTCGGGCGCTGGCTTCAAACAGCTCATCGAGTACCTCCGCCGGCCGGACAAGGGATTCGTCGTGGTGGTGACGCCGTCGCTTCGGTCGCTGGGGGACGACCTGGCCGACGCCGCGCGCCGGTACTTCCAGCTCGAAGGGCTGGGCGCCTCCGTGCGCTTCATCGAGAGCGACCGCGACGGCACGGAGGCGTTGCTGGAGGCGTGGGCGGAACAGGGGAGCGGGACGCTGGGCGAGAAGGTCCGCGCGGCGATGCGCAAGAAGGCCGTCCGGGGTGAGGTCCTGGGCAGGCCGCCGTACGGCTACAAGGTGGGCAACCGCCGGCGGCTCGAGCTGGTCCCCGAAGAAGCGGTCGTCGTGCGCTACATCTACCGCCTGTACCTGCACGAGGGGCTGGGCATCCGTCTCATCGCGCGACGGCTCAACAGCGAAGGGATCCGCACCCGGCGGGGCGGCGCCTGGAGCATGGTGAGCATCCGGGACATCCTCCGGAACCGCGCGTACCTGGGGACGTACTCGCGCTTCGGCGTGCGCGTCCCCGGCAGCCATCCCGCGCTCATCTCGCCCGAAGACTTCCACGCCGTGCAGGAGCGTCTGGCGGCGCGGCGCACGTCGTACACCACGCGCACGCAGTCGGCGTTCCTGCTGTCGGGGCTGCTCCGCTGCGGTCACTGCGGGAACAAGATGATCGGCGTGAGCCGCCGGCAGTCGTGGCGGCGCCGCGGCGGCGAGCGTCAGCAGGCGACATACCGGTACTACCAGTGCGAGTCGCGGACGAACCAGAGCCTCTGCGACTACCACACGTGGAAGGCCGAGGCGCTGGAGGAGGAGGTGCGCCGTCAGTTGAGCGCGCCACCCGGCGCCCAGGGCGTGCGCTTTCCGCGCGCCGGGGACGTCGCCGCCGTGCTCGCCGAATGCGCCGCCGAACGCCGAAGGCTCGAATCGCGGCTCAAAGCGCTCGACCGCAAGCTGCAGCGCCATGTGGACGCGGCCAGCCGCGGCCGGCTGAGCCGCGAGCGCCTCCACAGCCTCTCGGTGGACATCGCCCGGCAGCAGCTCGAGGTCGAGGAAAGGATCGAAGAGCTCGACCGGCGGGCGCGCGAGCAGCAGGACGCCGCCGAGCGCCGGCGCCGCCAGGAGCGCGCGCTCGCCCGGCTCGTCGATGACTGGGAGCGGCTCGGCCTGGTCGAGAAGCAGGAGCTGCTCCGCGAGGTCATCGATCACATCACGGTGACGGACGACGCCGTCGCCATCCGCCTGCGGCCGTGAAGGTGGTGGCCTACGCCGACGGCGCGTCGCGCGGCAATCCGGGGCCTTCGGCCTACGGCATCGTGCTGTTCGACGAAGCGGGCCGCGAGCTGCATCGCTCGGCGCGCTTTCTCGGCCGCGGGACCAACAACCAGGCGGAGTACGCAGGCGCCATCGCGGCGCTGGAGGCGGCCATCGGTCTGGGCGCCGACGAGGTCGAGCTTCGGATGGACTCGGAGCTGGTGGTCCGGCAGCTCAACGGCCGGTATCGCGTCCGCAACCCGCGGCTGGCGCGAGCGTACCGGCGCATCCTCGCGCTGCGGCAGCGGTTGCGCGGCTTCACGGCCGTGCACATCCCGCGGGAGGCGAACCGGCTGGCGGACCTGCTGGCGAACGCGGCGCTGGACCGCCGCATCCCCGAAGCACACGAAGGGCCGTGAACACTCACGGCCCTTCGGCGCAGGAGGAGGGGCAGCCGGTGGCTCCTCAGGCGGCGGTGGGCACCTCCCTGTAGCCGGCGCCCACGGGTTCCGCTTCCGCGACCGGATGCAGCGCGCGCAACACCCTGACGAGGGACACGGTCTCCCGGTATCCGCACTGCAGGCAGACCAGCTCCCAGGTCTGGCCATCCTGCTCGGGGAACCGGTCGCCGTGGCAACGGGGACAGGACTTGAGCTGAATCTTGAGTGTCTGTGGCATCCCGGGCCTCCTTTGCTCGCTTTGCCAGTCTGCCGCAGGCCCATCGCGGGGGACAGGGCCCAGACGCATCTTGGCTCGGAGCCGATGGGTCGCTGTTCGGCGTCCATCCGTCACATCAGGAGGCCCTGCGATGGGGCCGATCGTCACGTCCCGATCGACTGTCGGTATAATGCAAACGCTATGGATCCTGCCCTGCGGCAGCTCCGGCGGTTCACCGTCCTTCTGCCGCTCGCCTTCCTGACAGCGGTCGAGGTAGGCGTGCATCTCGGC
>DATLZC010000228.1:0-4647 GCA_035574215.1 Dehalococcoidia bacterium
GTCGCGCAGCAGGCCCACGCGGTCCCACGCCTCGATGCGGACGGCGACGGGGTAGTGCTGGCCGCTGCGCCCCCATTCGACCTCGACGAGGCGCTCGGGCTCGTCCTCGTGGACGATGTTCCAGCAGTCGCGCCGGTGCACCGTGACGCCGCGCGACCGGGTCACGAAGCCGATGATCTCGTCGCCCGGCACGGGGTTGCAGCAGCGTGCGAGCTGCGTCAACAGGTCGCCCGTGCCGAGCACCTGCACGCTCGAGGTGTACACGGGCCGCGTCGGCGACGGAGCCGCTTCGGCGGCTTCGGTTTCTTGCTCGGCGGGCGCCGGGAGCAGCGCCGCCAGCCGCAGGCTGATGGCGTGCAGACTCACCCCGCCGTAGCCGATGGCCGCCAGGAAGTCGTCGAGCGACTCGTACTTGAAGGCGCGGAGCAGCTCTTCCTCAGTCTCGGCCAGCGTCAGGCCCACGCGGCGCAGCTCCTTGTCCAGCAGCTCGCGGCCCCGGGCGATGTTTTCGGTGCGTTCGCGCCGCTTGAACCACTGCCGGATCTTCTCGCGCGCGTGCGACGTCTTGACGTAGCCGAGGTGCGGGTTCAGCCAGTCGAGCGAGGGTCCGCGGTCGGCCTTGCTCGCGATGATCTCGACGACGTCGCCGTTCTTGAGCTGGTAGTTGAGCGGCACGAGCCGTCCGTTGACCTTCGCGCCGACGCACCGGTACCCGAGGTCCGTGTGGATGCGGAACGCGAAGTCGAGGGGCGTCGCGCCCGCGGGCAGGTCCTTGATTTCGCCCTTGGGCGTGTAGACGAACACCTGGTCGCGGAAGATGTCCGTCTTCACCCACTCGACGAACTCCTCCGCGGCTTGCATGTCGCGCTTCCACTCGAGGAGCTGCCGCAGCCACGAGAGGCGCTCCTCGAAGCGGATGTCCCGCTTACCGCCCTCCTTGTACCGCCAGTGCGCGGCCACACCGTACTCCGCGATCTGGTGCATCTCGTGCGTACGGATCTGCACCTCGATGGGCCGCGCGCCCAGGCACATCACGGTGGTGTGCAGCGACTGGTACAGGCTCTCCTTGGGCGTCGCGATGTAGTCGTCGAACTGGCCCGGGATGGGGTGCCACAGGCCGTGGACGACGCCGAGCGCGTTGTAGCAGTCGGCCACGGTGTTCACGAGGACGCGGAGCGCCAGCAGGTCGTAGATCTCGTTGAAGCTCTTCCCCTGGGCCGCGTAGCGCTGCATCTTCTCGTAGATCGAGTACAGGTGCTTGGCGCGGCCCTTCACCTCGGCTTCGATGCCGTGCTTTGCCAGCTCCTCCCGCAGGATGGACTCCACCTGCGCGATGTAGCGCTCGCGAGTCGCCCGCTTGGACGCGATGAGCCGCGAGAGCTCCTTGAACGCCTCCGGCTGCAGGTACCGGAACGCGAGGTCTTCGAGCTGCCATTTGATCTGCCAGATGCCCAGGCGGCTCGCGAGCGGCGCGTAGATGTCCATCGTCTCCTGCGCGATGCGCAGACGCTTCTCCGGCGGATGCGCGTCCAGCGTGCGCATGTTGTGGAGCCGGTCGCAGAGCTTGATGATGACCACCCGGATGTCCTCGGCCATGGCGAGGAACATCTTCCGCAGGTTCTCCGCCTGGATGCCCTCGTCGCCGGGACGTTCGGCGTGCCAGGTCAGCTTGTCCAACTTGGTGACGCCGTCGACCAGCTTGGCGACCTCCGGGCCGAACCGCTTCGCGATCTCCTCGTTGGGGACACCACAATCCTCCTGCACATCGTGCAGGAGCGCAGCCTCAATCGCCGGCGCGTCGAGGCCGAGCTGCGCGCAGGTCAGCGCCGTGGCCACCGGGTGCGTGATGAAGGCGTCGCCCGAAAGGCGCCGCTGGCCGTCGTGGCAGCGCTCGGCGTAGGCGTACGCCTCCTCGATGAGACGCACACGTTCCTCAGGGAGATACTCGCGAACGGCGGCGAGCAACTCCTCCAGAGACGCCGTTTTCGGCACGTACGTGGATCCGGCGGTCGTCGTCATATCCGTTTTCACTTTACTGGAATATCGGCCTCCCCGGATACGTGCGTGGAGCGCCTGCGGGCGTTCCGCTGTCTGATGGGTGCGGCCTGCGTTATGCTGACGGCATCATGACCGTCAGCCAAACGCACGCCACGAGGCGGCGGTTCCGCCGTCCCCGCGGCACGAACGACATCCTGCCCGCCGAGTGGCCTTACTGGGACTACGTGATCGACACCGCTCGCCGGGTGGCCCGGCGATTCGGGTACGAGCGCATTCAGACGCCGGTGTTCGAGGACGCTGGCGTCTTCCTCCGCGGCGTTGGCGAGGGCACCGACATCGTCGAGAAGGAGATGTACATCTTCGAGGACCGCGGCGGCGATCGGCTCGCGCTGCGTCCGGAGGGCACGGCCAACACGATGCGGGCGTATCTCGAGCACGGGATGGCTAATCTTCCCCAGCCCGTCCGCCTGTACTACGTCGGGGCTGTGTACCGGTACGACCGGCCCCAGGCCGGCCGGTACCGCGAACACCACCAGTTCGGCGTCGAGGTCATCGGCGACGCCGACCCGATGGTGGACGCCGAGGTCATCGACGTGCTGGCGACGCTGTACCGCGAGCTCGGCATCGCCGACCTGACACTGCTCTTGAACTCCATCGGCGACCCGGCGTGCCGCCGCGGCTATCTCGAGACGCTGCGGTCGTACTACGAGACCCGGCTCGACGAGGTCTGCGCCGACTGCCGCGTGCGCTTCCAGAAAAACCCGCTTCGGTTGCTCGACTGCAAGAACGCACGCTGCCAGCCCGTGATCCGGAACGCGCCTCGCATCACCGAGCACCTGTGCGACGCTTGCCGCGATCACTTCGATGCGCTGCGGCGGTACCTCGACGCGCTCGGCATTCCGTACGTGGTCACGCCGACGCTGGTCCGGGGCTTCGACTATTACACAAGGACGGTGTTCGAGTTCGTGCCCCCGGGGGAAGGCGCGCAGTCGACGGTGGGAGGCGGTGGCCGCTACGACGTGCTCATGGAGGCGCTCGGCGGCCCGCCGACACCCGGCATCGGCTTCGGGACCGGAATCGAGCGCATCATCTTGAATCTCAAGCGCTTGGGGATCGACCCACCGTCCCCTCCGCCACCGGACGTGTACGTGGCGCACGCGTCGTCCGCGGCGCGGGTCGAGGCGCTGCGGCTCGCGGCCGACCTCCGGCGAGCGGGGCTCACCGCCGTCGTGGGTTCCGCCGCGCGCAGCCTGAAGAGCCAGTTCCGCCATGCCGACGCGCTGGGCGTTCGCTACGTCGCCGTGCTGGGGGACGCCGAGCTCGCCCGGGGCGTCGTGACGCTCCGCTCGCTCGCCGACGGGACGCAGCACGAAGTCCCTCGAGCCGACGTCGTCGTGCGCATTCTCGACGCCGCGACATGACGAACGTCAACCCTCGAACATTCGGCGCGCTGCTATACTGAGGGCGCCGGCGATCTGCCGCCGGAAGCGTTCCCAATTTTCTCTTCCTACGTCCAGGCTCGGAGCGGCTGCCGTGCGGGCGCACGAACTGGTTCGCCTTCGCCGTAGCCGTCTGCGGGCGGGTCATGAGCCGAACCCGCTCGGGATGGTCATGGTGTGGCTGGCGCTCGCCGTTCTCACTTTGGTGGCCGCGCTCGTTTCCGGGTACTACACCAGCGCCGTCGCCGACATCCCGTCTCCGCTGGAGCAGATGGCGCTCCAGGGCGATGGCGCGCGCATCTATGACCGCAACGGCGTGCTCCTGTATCAGTTCGTCGGAGAGCGCGGCTATCAGCAGGACGTGACGCTCGACCAGGTCTCGCCGTACGTCATCTGGGCGACCATCGCGACGGAGGACGCGAGCTTTTACAGCAATCCGGGCGTCAACCCGAAAGGGCTGGCGCGGGCGGTGATTGAGAATCTGCGGCCAGGCGACCGGTTTCTCCAGGGCAGCGGCGGGAGCTCCATCACCCAGCAGCTCGTGAAGCAGCTTTACGAGACGCCGGAAGAGCGCTCGCAGCGCTCCCTGAAGCGAAAGCTGCGGGAGATCGCGCTGGCGCTCGAACTGGGCTCGCGGTACCCGAAGGACCAGATCCTCACCTGGTATCTGAACAACGTGTCGTACGGGGGGCTGTTCACGGGCATCGAAGCTGCGGCCCGGGGATACTTCGGGAAGTCCGCGCGCGACCTGACCCTTCCCGAGGCGGCGTACCTCGCCGGCCTCCCGCAAGCGCCCGCGGAGTATGACCCGTTCACCCATCCAGATGCCGCCAAGCGCCGCCAGGTCCAGGTGCTCGACCTCATGGTCCGGCATGGGTACCTGACGCAGTACGAGGCGGACATGGCGAAGCTCGTTCCCATCACCCTCCAGCCGCAGCCGGCGCCATTCCGTGCCCCGCACTTCGTTCTGTACGTGGCCGACGAAATCCGGCGCACCCTGGGAGAGGAGGCGCTGTACCGCGGCGGTCTGAGCGTCATCACGACCCTCGATTACGACCTCCAGCGCTATGCTGAGGAGTCGCTCGAGCGCTGGCTGGACGAGTTCGAGGCGTCGACCAACGCCCACAACGGCGCCGTCGTAGTGCTGGATGCGACCAACGCCGAGATTCTGGCGATGGTCGGGAGCAGGGACTACTTCCGGTCCGACATC
>DATLZC010000229.1:0-3723 GCA_035574215.1 Dehalococcoidia bacterium
TGTGCTACAGTACGCGGCAGGAGGCCCGTAGCCACCGTGGCACTACGTCTGTTCGGGCGTCGCCGATCTGAGGAGGAACCCATCGCCGCAGCGAGCGACCCCGAGACACCGACCCCGCAGGAATCCCCCGAAGCGGCTCCACCGAAGTCACGTCGACCGAGACCTCGTTCTCGCCACGCCGACGGCGCGTCGTCAGGAACACGGCGCGGTTCGCGGCCGTCGGGGCCGGGCCGGCGTCGCCGCGGCGGCGAAGCCACGGCTGAGGAGCAGTACGTCCAGGCCGCGCTGACGGGTCAGCCCATCGCGGTGGTCCCGGCGCCCGAGCCATCACCGCCGCCCGAGGCGCAGGCGGCGCCCGCGCCAGTCAAGAAGACACGCCGGGGTACCCGCGGGGGACGGAGGCGGCGCAAGGCCGAGGAGCGGGAGACGGCGGCGCCGGCGGTCCCGGCGGCCCCGGAGGCGCTGCCGACGCTCGAGGCGCTCGTGGCGCGCCAGGCGCAACTGCTGGAGACCTTCGCGGCCGAGGAGACGCGGCTGCTCAAGGGAATTCAGGGGTCCCTTTCCGCGATCGAGAACCGGCTCGCCGGGGCCGGACCGTTCTTTCCGCCGACGCAGCTCCCGCGCGTCGGCATCTTCGTCGACGTGCCGAACATCATGTACGCCGCCGAGCGCTTCGGCGTGAACATCGACTTCGGCCGCCTGCGCGAGATGCTGTCCGAGCATCGCGAGCTCGTCCGCGCCAGCGCCTACGCCCCGATCAGCGACGATCCGCAGGCGCGAGTCGAACAGCAGCGGTTCGTCGCGCCGTTCGTGAACAAGGGCTACCGCATCGTTACGAAGCCGCTGAAGCGCTTCGCCGACGGCTCCATGAAGGCGAACTTCGACGTCGAGCTCGCCATCGACGTGCTCACCATGTCGGAGCGCCTCGACGTCGTGTGCCTGGTGTCCGGCGACGGCGATTTCCGGCGTCTAGTGGAGATGGTGGCGAGCAAGGGCGTGCGGGTCGAGGTGGTGGCGTTCGCCGCCAGCACGTCGACAGAGCTCCGCAACGTCGCCGACCATTACATCGACCTGACCCAGTACCTGGAAGAACTGCGCGCCCGCTGATCGCGCCCCTGTTGCGCCTGACGCCCGTGCCCGCGATCCTGTGGCTGTGAATCGTCCTGCGACTGCCGCGTCCAGGGCCGCCGAGCGGCTCGCCCTGGCCGCCCGCGTGGCCGGCTTCTCCGACGCCGACGCCGCCCTGGTGCGGCAGACCGCGGCGCCGGTGGCGGCCGTTCGCGAAGCGGCCGCCGCGGCCGTCTACGACCACCTGCTCTCCTTTCCCGAGACGGCGCGCTGGTTCCTGCGTCCCGACGGAGCGCCCGACGAGGATGCGCTGGCCGAGCGCCGCCGCACCCTGGCCGACTGGCTCGCCCTCGTGGCCTCGGCGGACCTGAGCGAGGACACCGCGCGCGCCCTGGTCCGCATCGGACGAGTGCACGCGACGTCCACGGCCACACCGGCCGGCCCCATTCCCGCGTCGCTCATGGTTGCGACCATCGCGTTCGCGCAGGGGGCGATTGCAGGCGTCCTGCGGGAGGCCCTGGGCGCGGAGCGCGCGCTCGAAGCGTCGGTCGCGTGGAACAAGCTCCTCGCGCTCCACCTCGACCTCATGCTCGCCGGGTACGAAGGCGCATGAACGCCAGCGAGCGTCCCGCGCCGCCGTTTCGCGTGCTGGTGGCGGAGGACTTCGCGGACTTTCGCGCCCGGCTGCGGGCGCTTCTCGGTCCGCTGCCGCTCGAGCTGGTGGAGGCGCCGGACGGGCAGGCCGCCATCGAGATCGTTCGGGATCTCGCGAGCCCGCTGCATCTCCTCATCACGGACCTGGACATGCCCCGGCGCACCGGGTGGGAGGTCATCGACGCCTTTCGGCGGCACCGGGGTCCCGGACTCCCCGTGATTCTGCAGACCGGGGAGGCTCGCTACGCCGATGTGCGGAAGCGGGCCGAGGAGCTCGGCGTCGTGCTCATCGACAAGCTGGACGTGCCGACGCGGCTCCCGGCCGCGGTGTGCAGGGCCCTCGGCATCGCGCTTCGCTGAAGACATCAGGCGGGGCGGAGCGCCGCGGCCGCCTCGCGGTCGGCGATGACGGTGAGGTCGGGGTGCCGCCGCAGCGCCGAAGCGGGAACGTCGGGCGTCTCGGGCCCGCGCAGCGCCCGCGCCAGGATGTCGGCCTTGGCGGCGCCCGACGCGAGGAGGAGCGCTCGTCTCGCCTCGAGGATGTCGGCGATGCCGATGGTGATCCCCATCGTCGGGACGCGGTCCAATCCACCGAACGCCTCGGCGTGGGCTCGCCGGGTCTCCTCCGTCAGCACGACGGGGCGCGTGCGGCTATCGAAGGGAGTCCCTGGTTCGTTGAAGGCGATGTGTCCGTTGGTCCCGATGCCGAGCGTCACGAGGTCGAGCGGTCCCACCTCACGCAGGAGCGCGGCGAACCGCGCGCACTCGGCGTTGGGGTCGGGGGCGTCGCTGCGGGGGATGTGGAGCGCCCGAACCGGCGCGGTCAGCCGAGCCGCGAAGTACGCAGCGTTGGTGCCGGGCGCTCCTGCGGGCACACCGTAGAACTCGTCGACGGCGAAGACGGTGACCCTCGAAAGGTCGAGGGCGCCAGCCCGCACCCTGCGTTCGAGCTCCCGGTACAGCCCCACGGGCGTCTCGCCGGATGGCAGGCCGATGACGGCGTCCGGCCGCGCGCGCACGACCGCGGCCAGCACATCGGCGGCGGAGACAGCGAGCGTGTCGGGATTCTCGACGACGACGGTGCGCATCGGCCCATCGTATCGGCCAGCGTTCGCTGTGTCTGCAGGCCGTCGGGAACGTTGCGCCTGCGGTCGATACCTCTTAGGCTGAGGCCGCTGCCCGGAGGCGCATTGCCAGTGCTCATCGACCTGCACACCCATACGCGCCCGCTGTCCTGGGATTCCTACCTCACGCCGGATGAGCTGGTCGAGCGGACCAAAGCCGCCGGCCTCGATGGGCTCTGTCTGTCGGAGCACGACTACTTCTGGAAGCCCGAAGACGTGATCGCGCTGGGGAAGCGGCACAACTTCCTCGTCCTCCCCGCTATCGAGATCAACACCGACGACGGACACATGCTGGTGTACGGCCTCTCGAGGTACGTGTACGGCATGCACCGGTCGCACGAACTGGCGCGCCACGTGGAGCACGCGGGAGGCGCGATGGTGGCGGCGCACCCGTACCGGAACCAGATGCCGTGGCAGACGGACGATCCGCAGCGCTATCACGAGGCGCTGGTGCGGGCGTCCCGCAACCCCGCGTACCAGTACTGCGTGGCCCTGGAGCGCATCAACGGCCGCGGGACGCAGAAAGAGAACGCCTTCTCGGCCGCGCTGTGCGACCTCATGGGGATGCCGGGCACCGCCGGCACCGACTCCCACGCGCGATCGGACATCGGGCGCTGCGCGACGTACTTCGAGCGCGACATCCGGACCATCGAGGACCTCATCGAAGAGCTGAAGGCGGGCCGATTCCGTCCGGTGGATCTCACCGCCGCGCCCGTGAAGTAGCGTAAGCCTCGGCGCCGGCCGATCTTCTCTTGATCCATCACCGGGGCGGGCGTATCATCACGGTCGCCTGTGAACCCTCACGCAAACGTTAAGGCGCCCGGAATCCAGGAGGTGCGCGGATGACCCAGCAGGCGCCGTCGGTCGTCACCGACGA
>DATLZC010000230.1:0-25973 GCA_035574215.1 Dehalococcoidia bacterium
GTAGTTGATCAGGTTCGCCGCGAGCCGCAACGACGGCTTCGGGGGGTAGATGTACGTCCCGCGGGCCACGTACTCCTTCAGCACATCGTTCTGCGCCGTGCCCATGAGGTCGGAGCGGGCGACGCCCTGCTTCTCGCCCACGGCGACGTACATTGCGACGAGCACCGGCGCGGGCGCGTTGATGGTCATCGACGTGCTCACGCGGTCCAGCGGGATGCCCTCGAAGAGCTCCTCCATGTCCGCCAGCGAGTCGATGGCGACACCGACCTGACCGACTTCCGCTTCAGCCATGGGATGGTCCGAATCGAGCCCGATCTGCGTCGGGAGGTCGAAGGCCACCGACAGGCCGGTCTGCCCCTGGCTCAACAGGAAGCGGAAGCGCTCGTTGGCCTCGCGGGCGGTGCCGTAGCCGGCGTACTGGCGGATCGTCCACAGCCGGCCGCGGTACATGGTCGGCTGGATGCCGCGCGTGTAGGGGTATTCACCGGGGTAGCCGATGTCACGCGCGTAGTCGATGTCCGCGACGTCGAGCGGCGTGTAGAGCCGCCGCGTCTCGGTCGAGGACGTGGCGAACTCGGCCTCGCGCTCGCCGCCGCGCTCCAGCGCCTTCGCGAGCGTGGTCGACTCCCAGCGGTCGAACTCGCGCCGGATGTCGTCGAGGCCGTCCTTGCGCTGGTCGCCGTTTCTTCGTGGCATCGTCGCTGTCTCCCGAACGCGGGCGCGTGCATCTAGTCTAGCGCATCAGGCGAAGATGGGAGAACGCCCCCGCGGCCGGCGTGGCGGCGGCAGAGCGCGCCCGCACACGCTCGGCGGCTCCGGAGATGGCGCTACTCCACGGGGTCGAGGAGCACCAGCGCCTCGCCGGTCAGGACCTCCTCGCCCTTCTGATTCGTGCACGTTGTGGCGAGCGTGACGAAGCGACGCGCGGGGTCGACCTTCGTGACCTCGACGCGAGCGGTGACGGTGTCGCCGATGGCGACGGGCCGCTGAAAGCGGAGGCTCTGGCTCAGGTAGACCACGCACGCGTGGGGCGCGAGCTTCGTGCCCAGCGCGGCCGAGATGAAGCCCGCCGACAGCATCCCGTGGGCGATGCGGCGCCCGAAACGTGTCTTCGTGGCGTACGCGTCGTCCAGGTGCAGCGGATTGATGTCGCCCGTCACGTTCGCGAACGCGACGACGTCGTCCGAGGTCACGGTCTTCGTGTACTCGGCCCGGTCGCCGACGCGCACGCCCAGCACGCTGTCGTCGGTGGTCATTGCATGCGCTTTCAGTGCCCCACGCGTCGCCCGCGGTGGGCGGGAGGCACGAGCACTACGGAAGGTCCTTGAGCCCCGGCTGCGGCGCGCCTACGAGCACCGCCATGTTCCCCTCGGGCGCCCGGTTCTCCATCATGAGCTGGTGGCAGAGGCCGGTCTCCTCGAACTTGAAGACTTTCGCGAGGGCCGGGTTCACCTTCCCCTCCCACACGAGCTGGTTGATGCCGGCCGCCTGCTCATCGTTCGCGAAGTGCGAGCCCTGGAAGCGCTTCTGGCGCATCCACAGGTACCGCAGGTCGACGACCGCGTTGTATCCGGTCGTCCCGGCGCAGATGACCACCATGCCGCCGTTGTCGCAAACGAAGATCGACGTCGGCACTGTGTCCTCGCCGGGATGTTCGAACACGATGCGGGGGTTGCGGCGCTCGCCTAGGATGTCCCAGATCGCCTTCCCGAAGGCGCGAGCCCCCTGGACCCACTCGTTGTAGCGCTCGGTGTCGGTCCAGTGGGGCATCATCCCCCAGTGGTTGAAGCGCTTGCGGTTGATGTAGCCCTTCGCGCCGAGCTTCATGCAGTACTCGCCCCGCTCGTCGCTCGAGACGACCGCGATGGGGATGCCGCCGAGCGCTTTCGTGATCTGGATCGCCATCGAACCCAGGCCGCCCGAGCCTCCCCATACGAGGACGACATCGCCCGGTTCGACGACGTGCGGCGGCCAGCCGGTGAGCATGCGGTACGCCGTCGCGCCGACGAGCATGAAGGCGGCGGCTTCTTCCCACGTCAGATGCGGCGCCTTGGGCAGGCACTGGTGCGCCTGCACCTTCGTGAACTGCGCGAAGCTGCCCCAGTTCGACTCGTACCCCCAGATCTTGGCCGACGGCGCGAGGATCGGGTCCTTCCCCGCTTTCACCCACGGGTCGTCGCGGTCCCACATGCCGCAGTGGATGATCACGCGGTCGCCGACCTTGACGTTGGTGACCTCGGAACCGACGGCGTAGACGATGCCCGAGGCGTCGCTGCCGCCGATGTGGAAGCCCTCCTCGTCACCGGGGTCACCCTGCTGCTTGTGCAGCCGCACGATGTCGACGGGAATGCCGCGCGCGGCCCACACGTTGTTGAAGTTGATCCCGGCCGCCATAACGAACACCAGGACTTCGTCGGGGCCGAGGTCCGGCACGCGCACCTTCTCGATCTGGAACGCCTTGATGGGGTCGCCGTAGTTCCGCTGGCGGATCACCTGCGCGTACATGTACGGCGGCACTTCCCCGATGGGCGGAATCTCGCCGATTTCGTAAACGTCCTTCTTCGTGGTCGTCATCGTTCCGCTCTCCTGCCGCGATGCGTGGAACGGCCGGCCGTGCGAGCGGATGATACACAAGGGGGTCGGCACGGTCCAACGAGCCGGGCCCTCAGCAGTGCACGGGCGGCGGGACGGTGTCGATACTCATGGTGCGGGGGAGATCGCATCCCCTCGGGAGGCCGCATGTCCGACGCCGACGCCGCTATCCGCTATCCGGAAGACGACGGGCTCGCCGGGGCGGCCGACTGGCGGACGCGGGCCGCCGCTATCGAAGCGCGCATCGCGGACGCGGCTCGCGCCATCGATGAGCTGCGCGAGCTCCTGGCGGCGCTGGCGCCCGCGCTCCAGCGCGTCGGGGCGCTGGACGCCGCGCTGCGGAACCTCGCGAAACCGCCGTCTCGCCCCCGGCCGGTCGTTCCTCTCGACGAGGCACGCCCGGCCCCTGCGACCGCGCCCGTACGCCCGCCGCGGTTGGAAGCAGTCACGCCTACCCCGAGAGGGGAAGAGAGCGCTGCGGAGGAAGGCGCTGGCGGTCTCGAAGCCGAGGATGACCCTCAGCTTGCGGAGCTGCGGCGCGCGGTCGAAGAGGCCAAGCGGCAGGCCCGCGGATTCGACGCGCTGCCGAGGACGTACTTCCTCACGTTCGAGGACCGGACACGGTCGGTCGACCTGATTCCCATCGACCGGGCGCTGTCGTCGCTCGATGGGCTCTCCGAGGTCTCGCTGCAGCGATACTCGGAAGGCAAGGCCATGATCAGCGTGCGGAGCGCCGGTGAGCTGCCGCTGCGGGAACTGGAGCGCGCCGTGGGCACAGCGACGGGACGGCGGTGCACGGCCGAGGCGATCGACGAATTCACGGTATTGGTGTCGCTTCTCGATGAGAGCGGTGAGGCATGAACGTCGGACGATGGCTGGCGTGGACGCGTGACAAGCGCGATCAGGCGGCGCTCGCGGAGGAGGCGCTGGCGCGCGAGCGGACCCGCGGCGAGCGAGAACAGCGGCTGTACCACCTGGGCATCCTCGCGCTGTTGTTGCAGAGCGCCGGGAGCATGCACGAGATGCTCGAGGCGTTCCTCGAGCGCGGCGCCGATATCGCGAACGCTCGGTTCGTGTATCCCCTCTTTCTGGACAGCCGGCGGCAGGTACTCACGGCCCAGGCCATGCAGGGCCTGCCTTCGGCGCGCCTCGACCAGATGATGGACGCCTTCCAGGAGGACGTCACCGCCATCGATTTCCCGCTGACGGGGACGCCGTTGGAAGCGCTGCTCGACCGGGGCGAGCTGGTCGTAGAAGCCCCCGGACTGCTCTTCCACGGTGTGCTGGACGACGAGCAGTGGCAGGAGGGCGTGCGCCGGCTCGGGGTGACCAGAGTCGCCCTCGCGCCTATGGTGATGGAGGGCGAGCCGCTGGGCATCGTCTGCTTCGGGTTCGGCGACGAGGAGGTCGACGTCGAGGTCGTCGAACTGCTGGCCGCGCACTTCACCCTCTCGAGCCGCGACCTGAAGCTGGAGGAACAGGCGGCGCGGTATTCGGATATCGACCCCATCACCTGGGTCTACAACCGGCGGTATCTCGGCGATGCGCTGGAGCGCGAGACGCTGCGCGCCGCCCGGTACCACCGCCCGGTCTCGCTCGTCGTGCTGGATATCGACAACTTCGGGGCGTTCAACGCGGGCTTCGGGCAGTCCATGGGGGACCGGCTGCTCCGCCTGGCGGCCACGACCATGGCGTCCATGGTGACGCCGCCCGAACTCGTCGCGCGCATCAGGAACGATGAGTTTGCGGTCGTCCTGCCCGAGACCGATCGCGTGGCCGCGGTCGAAGTTGCGCGCTCGCTGCTGCGCGCGCTCGCAGGCGTGTCGCCGTTCGGCGGCGAGCCCGAGGAGCCGGTCACGGCGTGCGCCGCGATCGTCTGCTTCCCTGAGGACGGAACCAACGCGCGCCAGCTCCTCGACCGTGCGCTCGCCGACCTCGAAGACGCGAAACGCGAGCGCAAGGCGTCCCTTCGTCCCGGCCGCAAGGTCATCGACCCGGCGGAGTTTCTGGCTGGCCGCGCCCGCCGTCCGGCGTAGGGCACGCGGGCAGGGGGCGCTACCCCGCCTACTTGATGGCGACGGCGTTGGGTGGCGAGCCCACGCCTCCCGGGATGTTCAGCGGCGACGACACCAGCATGAACTCCCAGACGCCGTCCTGCGCGCAGTCGTCGGCGAGGTCTTGGAGCCACCACATCTCGCCCAGGTTCATCCCGAAGAGCGCGATGAGCTGGATGTGCAGGAAGCCCCGGGCGGGATCGATGGGCCAGCGCTCGACGGCGACGGTATCGGTCGCGATAGCGGCGATGTGGAGGTTCCAGAGGTACTCGGCGGTGTCGCCGTCGGGGCGCAGTCCGGGCGCCTTCAGGTCGTGGGCGAGCGCCTCGCGGGTCGAGCGCGGCTCCGCGCGGAGCCAGCGGAGCCATCCGGTGTTGAACAGCAGCACATCGCCCGGCCGGATCTCGACGCCCTGCGCTCGCGCCGTCTCTCTCAGGTCGTCGGCGGTGAACTCGAAGGAACCGTTGGGGTCCCACGTGCGCCCCTGCGCGCGCAAGTGGCGCTCGACGTCGAGCAGCACGCCCCGGGTCACGATCCCGTGCGCGGCGAGGTTCTGAATCCCCAGCGTCGGGTTGCCCGCCGCCAGCACCTGCTCCTGCGCCCGGTTGTTGTAGAAGCTGCCCGGCACGCCCACGTGGCGGTGGCCGTCCCACTGACTCGACGTCTGCGGGAAGAAGTTGTCGAGCCGGTCGTCGTAGGCGAGCTTCAAGCCGCCCGACACCTCCTCGATGGTCTGCCGGTAGGAGCCCCGGAACTCGAAGAGGGGCGGGTCCGGTTCGTTCAGCGGAAGGTCGAGGTTGAATACCTTGCCCTTCCGGACGAGGGCCGCGGCCTCGCGCACCTTCTCTGGAGTGACGAGATTCCACGGGCCCAACTCGTCGTCCTCGCCGAACACGCCCCAGGCGGAACGCAGCCGGCGTCCGAGGACCTCGACTTCCGGCAGCTCGTCGTAGGAGGGCAGGCGGTCAGGCAGCGGCATGGCGGTGTGTCTCCGTTCTGGTCGATGTCGTGGGGCAATGCTACGGCAGGGGGCGGGAAAAGATCGAGGCCCGCGGGTTGCGGGCCCCGAGTCGGCGCGCGGCCGCTGCGCCTCAGGATGTCTCCTGGCGCACGTACTTCTCGCCGTCCCACACGATCCACGCGCCCCGGGCGCCGCTGAACTGCCCCGCGACGTCGAGCTGCGAGCGGAGGATGTCCAGCTCCTCTTCCGTTGGCACTTCCATCGTCTCGATGTGATCGGCGACGAGAGGCTTGTACTCGCACTCCTCCAGCACCTGCTCGACGGTCACGAACGGCGCGACGGCGATGAGGCGAAGCCTCCGGTCTTCGTTGTAGTCGTAGATCGCCCACGGCGTGACCACACGCCAGGGGCCGGTGCCCCGTGGGAGGCCGGCCCGCTCGCGGGCGCCTGGCGTCCCGTCGAGGAAGCCGGGTGAAGAGATGAAGTCGACCCGCTCGACGAACTTGCGCTTCTCCTGGTCGGTCATCAGGATGGTCCGCCAGCAGAGCGCGGCGATGGAGTCGGCGCCGCCCGGGCCGCCGAAGCGTCGCATCTTCTCCCCGTACGTGCCGATGGCGGTGGAGTTGATGTTGCCGTACTGGTCGACCTGCAGGGTGTTGAGGATGCCGTAGTCCATGAGCCCAAGCTGGGCGTGGTTGGCGGCGGTGTTCATGGTCCCCCACGCCAGCGCCCGATACCCGGCGCGGGACGACACCATCGTCATGATGGGGTCGAAGGGGAGCATCGGCTCGGGGGCGATGACGCCGTCCTCGGTGATGTACTGCGCCTGGGGCGCGTACAGCTTCTTTCCCAGCAGGATGGCGTACATGGGCCCGCCGCCGCCGGCGACCCAGTAGGTCTTGCCGTCCTCGATCATCTTGGCGACGGCGCAGGTCTGCATCTCCCGTTCGGAGAACGCGGTCGCTCGCGTCATGGCCGGTAGCCCTCCTTGATGGTGGCGCGCTTTCGCAGCTCCAGCAGCTTGCTGACCCCTACCAGCTTCTCGAGGAACTCCTGGTGGCTGGACGCGCCGTAGACCCACTTATCCAGATACGCTTTCGTCTGGCCTGTCATCGTCGCGCCCACGACCTGGATGACGTGAGCGGGGTCGGACGTGTAGTATCCCGCGCATTCGCCCGGGTACGCGCCGAACGGCGCCTCGACGACGGCGTCCACCACGTAATAGGGGATGGACGTTCGCCCGGGGTCGCGGCGGATCTCCTCCGTGTCGACGATCTCCTCGGCCGAGATGATGACCTTGCGAGAGGCCATCGCAGATTCGACGTGAGCGATGCCCGTGCCGAACACGCGGGCGTTGCCGTACACGTCGGCCTGCTGCACGTGGATGATGGCGACGTCGGGGTTGAGCGCGGGAAGCAGCGTGATGGGCTTCCCGGTGAACGGGTCCTCCACCAGCTTGGCGCCCGAATAGCGGAAGCCGTCGGTGCCGCCGAACGACCGCACCGGGATGAACGGCAGGCCCATGGCGCCTGCGTGCAGGCGCATGGTCAAGACGGCGTTACTGTATTCGTAGACCTTGACCTTGCCCTCGTTCACGAGGCGGTCGATGGTCTGCCCGAACAGGAAGAAGCCGCAGTCGACCTTGCTGGCGCACCCGGCCTCCCCGAGGAGCGCCACGTCGACCCACGTGAACTTGCCGCAAATCCACAGGTCCTTCTTGCCCTGCCGGATGATCTCCCTGATGAGGGAAGCGGGGCCCCGCTGGAGGTAGTTGCAGTCGTAGACGAGATAATCCCCGTCTTCGACGAATTTGGCGACTGCCTCCTGCTCGGACATCAGCTTGCTGACGAGGGCGCGGGACTTTCGGTCGCGGACCCATTCCCGGTGCGCGTCGGGGTCGACCGGGTGGTATTCCGCGATGCCTTCATCGAGGACTTTCAGCTCTCGCACCGCCTTCGCTCCTCCTTCCTTCAGCGCGGGTCGAGTATACGACAGGCCGTCGGACCGAGGAACGGACGTCCGGCTCTGTTCGTCCGGCCGGGGCGTGACGACAATCGACGGGGCGCCCTTTGCTACCATGGACACGATGGACAGACAACGTTCCGCTTCGATTCCCGGGCTCGCGATCGAGCGGGCGCAGGTGCGTTCCCGGCTGGCGATCGCCCTCGGATTGACGCTGACGTTCATGGCCGTCGAGCTGGTGGGCGGCGTGCTGACGTCGTCCCTCGCGCTCATCGCCGACGCGGGCCACATGGCGACGGACGTGGGCGCGCTGTCGCTGTCGCTCTTCGCCATCTGGATGGCGTCGCGGCCGGCGCCTCCCGAGCGTACCTACGGCTACTACCGCGTCGAGATTCTCGCCGCGCTCGCCAACGGGCTGGGGCTCATGCTGCTGGTGGCGTACGTGCTCTGGGAGGCGGCCCAACGCTTCGCCGAGACGCCCGAGGTCGACGCCGGGCCGATGCTGGGGGTCGCGGCGGCGGGCCTGGGCGTGAACGTGGTCGTCGGACTGCTGCTCGCGCCCGAACGGCGGCGCAACCTGAACGTGCGGGGCGCGTTCCTCCACGTCCTCGGCGACATCCTCGGGTCGGTCGGCGCGATGACGGCGGCCGCGGTCATCCTGATCACGGGCGCCAACGTCGCCGACCCCATCATCTCGGTGGTGATCGCGGGGCTGATCCTGTTCGGGGCCGTGCGGCTCGTCTGGGAGACGGTGGACGTGCTCCTGGAAACGACGCCGCGGCACCTCGACGTGACCCGTCTGAGCGAGGCGCTGCAGGGCATCGCCGGCGTCACGAGCGTGCACGACGTGCACGTCTGGACCGTGACCAGCGGGTTCATCGCCATGAGCGCGCACGTCTCGGTCGCGGGCGGACCCGACCACGACGAAGTGCTCGTGCGCGCGCAGCAGGTGCTGCGCGACCGCTTCGGCATCGATCACGCGACGCTCCAGCTCGAGACGCCCGAGATCGAGGCGCGGCTCCCTGCCATCTGCCTGCCGGGCTCGGCATGCGCGCTGGTCCACGGCAACGGCGAGCCGAACGGCCGGGCCGCCCGCGCGCGAGCGTCTCAGGCGTCCTCTTGAGCCGCGAGCCTTCCGTTCAAGGCCTCGTCCGCGTCGCGGAGCACGCGCGGCAGCCCCAGCGATGTCGACCCCAGGGCCGCGGCAAGCAGCACTGCCGACGTCACGCACCAGAAGCAGATCGCCTCGATGACCTCGATCTCGAGGTACGTGAGGTAGGCGGAGTACACGGTCCCCGCCAGCGCGAGGAACCAGGCGCCGAATCCCCACCACCAGAGGCCTCGCATCGCCCACGCGGCGGAGCTCGTGAGCAGCCCGGCGTAGAGCAGGCCGCCCAGCAGAGCGATGGGCACGCCCGCGAGTTTGGCGTACTCGCTCTGCTGGACGGTCTGGCATCCGTGCACCACGGCGCAGGCGACGGACCTGTCGGCGTAGTGGGTGTACGTCAGGTACGCCGAGACGCGGAGGCCGGCGAGGGCGATGACCGCCGTGACGGTCCCGAGGACGCGGGCCGAGCGAATCACGGCTGCGCCTCCCCCTGGGCCTTCGCCAGCTCCGCTTCGATGGCGTCGACGAAGTCGCTGTACGGCACGTTGCCTTTGACCACCGTATCGTTGACGAAGAACGTCGGCGTCGAACTCACGCCGGCCTTCTTCGCCGCTTCGCGCTCGTCGAGGACGTCCTGCCGGTGTTTCTCGCTCTCCATGCACTGCTGGAAGGCCTCGACGTCGAGGCCAACCTCCTGGGCGAGCTCGACCAACTTCGCGGAGCTGTACACGCCGCTGTTCTCTCTGCCCTGGATGCGGAAGAGCGCGTCGTGGTACTCCCAGAACTTGCCCTGGTCCTCGGCGCACAGGCTCGCCTCGGCCGCGAGGACGGATTCGTCGCCCAGGAACGCGAAGTTGCGGAACTCGAGGCTCGCCTTGCCCGGCGTCACGTATTCGTCGACGAGCCTGGCCACCTTCTCTTCGGCCATCTTGCAGTAGGGGCACTGGAAGTCGGCGTACTCGACGATCTTCACCGGCGCGTCGGGGTTCCCCAGGATGCGCCCCGGGGCGGTGACGGTGCGCTCCGGCACCTTCGTCTCGCCACTGGTGAACTGCCCGGCGACGATGAGGCCGAGCACGGCGACGACTGCGGCCACCGCGGCGCCTCCGATGAGGAACGGCGCCAGCGTACGGCGGCGGAACGGGTCAGCCGGGCCCTTCCGGGCCTCGGCTCGTGGATTGCGCTTGGACATCGGAACGTTCTCCTCCCGGGCGGCGCGAACGCCGCCCTGTCACGTGACGGTCTCGTTCACGCGACCCTGAGGCGAGGAGGCGGTTCGACGTCTTGCAGGGGCGTCTCGTAGCGGCTCTTCCAATCGGACGGGGCTGATGACGCGAACGGGGGTGGCGGTTCCAACCGCCTTTCGGTCGCGGGCGCCTGGGCCGCGAACTGGGCGAAGGGGAGGACCTTGCACCCGGTCGGGCCGCCGTCGCAGTTGTCGATGGAGACGTGGGCGGCGGGCGGCTCGGCCTGCCGCAAGAGCGCCTGTGGCTGCGCGAACGCATGCAGAAACAGCGCCGCGACGGCGATGGCGAATAACCGCGATCGCCCGCGGAGGATATGCGCCACCCGTGCCCTTCCCAGCATGGCTCTTCCTACATATAACGGCCGAACCCCTCCGCGTGACAGCCCCCATATGGCCCCAACTGCACGAACTTGCTCCGTGCCGCTCGATCCGGAATCCTCAGACGATGCCCACGCCGTTCGGCCATGGTCTCGCCGCGCTCGCGCTCGCCGCGCTGGTCGGGCTCGACGAGCCCGCCGACCTGGCGTCGTTCATCGGCGGGGCGCTGGCGCCGGACGGCGACCTCGTGGCGGGGCTGGTCCTTCGGGGCGACCCCATGGAGCTGCACCGGCGGTTCGGCTCGCACTCGCCCCTGGCGCTGGGGCTCGCTGCCGTGGGCGCAGCGGCGCTCACCCGCGGACGGGCCCGAAGCGCCACGCTGGCAGCGGTGGGCGCCGCCCTCCATCTCGCCATGGACTCGCTGCCGTGGGTCTACATGAAGGCGCAGTCGACGGCCGCGCGGGGATGGCCCCAGTTCGTCAGGTCGGTAATCGTGAACTCGGCGTTCGATATCGCCGTCCTGGGCCCGTTCGCCTACGCAGCCTGGCGCTGGTGTCGGAACCGCCGCTAATCGCGGATGAGGTCGAGGAACTGCTTCAGCATGCGCGCGGTCGCGCCCCAGATGATGTGGTCGCCGTAACGGAACGAGTGCACCGGCACATCCCGACCCTGGATGCGCCGCACCTCGGTGATCAGGTTGCGTTCGTCCAGGAGGTGCGGGATCGGCACCTCGAGAATCTCCGCGACTTCGTGGGCGTTGGGGCGGAACGGATAGGGCGCGGGCCGCGTCACAGCTCCCACGTACGGCGTGACCACGAAGTTGGACACGGTGACCATGTCGTCGAGGGGGCCGAACAGGGTCACGTCGCTGGGGTCGACGCCGATCTCTTCGTGTGTTTCGCGAAGGGCGCAAGCGTCGAGCCCCGGGTCGCCCTCGTCGAGAGCGCCTCCCGGGAACGAGATCTGCCCCTTGTGATGTTCGACGAGCTCCGTCCGGCGGGTCAGGAGCACGTGCAGGAGGCCGTCCTTCGTGTAGAGCGGAATGAGGACGGCCGCCCGCGGCAATCCGTTGTCGGGAATCGGCGTGGGAGCGTACGCGCGCACGCGCTCCCGGATCTTCTCCAGCACGCTTCATTATGGGCCGAAGGAGGCGGCGCGCGGTAGCCGATGGCGCTCAGGGCGCGGGGCGGTCCACCGGCGTGAGCGCGAGGACCTCGTTCATGCTGCCCGAGCGGAAGCCGGCGAGGTCGAGTGTGACGTACCGGAAGCCGGCCCCCCGGACGCGCCGCACGGCCTCGGTCCGGCGCTCCGGGTCGAGCAGGAGCGCCATGTCGTCCGGCTCGACCTCGATGCGCGCGATGTCGCCGTGGTGGCGTACCCGAAGCTGGCGGAACCCGAGCGCTCGCAACGCCGCCTCTGCGGCGTCGACCTGCCGGAGCGCCTCCACCGTGACCGGCGTGCCGTACGGGATGCGGGACGCGAGGCAGGCCATCGCGGGCTTGTCCCAGGTCGGCAGGCCGCGGGCCTTCGACAGCTCGCGAATCTCGGCCTTCGTCAGCCCGGCCTCGACGAGCGGGCTGCGAACCCCGTGCTCCGCCGCGGCGACCCTGCCGGGCCGGTGGTCCCCGAGGTCATCGACGTTGCAGCCGTCCAGGACGGCGGCGTACCCGCGTTCCCGGGCGAAGGCTTCGAGCAGCCCGTAGAGCTCGGTCTTGCAGTGGTAGCACCGCATCGGCGAGTTCTGGACGTAGCCCTCGCGGTCCATCTCGTGGGTGTCCAACAGCTCGTGGCGGATGCCGATACGTTGCGCCAACGCGCGCGCTTCGGCGACCTCTGACTCCGGAACCGACGGCGACACGCCCGTGACGGCGACGGCGCGGTCGCCGAGCACGTCGAAGGCGACGGCGGCGACAAACGTGCTGTCGACGCCGCCCGAGAACGCGACCACGGCAGACCCTGTTTCAGCGATCAGATCGCGCAGGCGCTCGAGTTTCTCGCTGAGCATCGACATCCATCTTAGCATCCCGCTGCGAGGAAGGGCTCGCGTTCAAGGCGAGCATGCGATGCGCCGATACCTTAGCGGGAGCGCCCGTGACGAAGACCCAGCATCGCCCCATTCATCTGCGCTTCGCGCTGGGAAGCCTGTTGACCTGTCTGACGCTGTCCGTGGCTGCGGGCTACGTCGGCGGGTCTCTCGCCGAGACGGCCGTCTTCGAGGCGGCCGGGGCGAGCGCCGCCGAGGCCGTAGGACCGCCCATCGCCGACGCCGCGGACGGGACGCGGAACGCGGAGCTCCAGCGTCAGGTTCAGGACGCGCTCCACGGGCGGGTCGAGGCGGTGCGCGTCTTCGATGGCCGGGGCGAGGTCATCGCCCAGGCTGGCGCCACGGGTGGGACTTCTGGCGCGCCGCCTGACGTACGCGCCGGCCGGACTGCGGTACGGGTGCGCGACGACGCCATCGTCGCCTACTACGGCGGCGAGACGACGGTCGTCGAGGTGCGCGTCGACCGAGCGTCGTCCGCGAGCGCCGCCGCGGACGCCCGTCTGGGCGTTTGGCTGCTCACGGGTCTTGGCGGCGCGCTCAGCTTTCTCGTCCTCCAGCCCGTGTACTGGTGGGTCAGCCGGAAGGTCTACCGGGACCATGCGTGGCTCTCGTTCCTGTTCCGCCACAGCCAGGACCTGCGTTCGTCACTCGACCTGCAAGATGTGCTCGGACGCGTGGTTCACGACGCGACGGCCATGTCGCGAAGCGCCTTCGGCTTCGTGGCGCTGGTCGACGAAGGAGACCAGGCCGACCTTCTGCTGAGCGCGACCTACGACCGGGCGCAGGGCTTCGTCTCGCAGCACCGCCGGAAGGTCGACGACTGGTTTCTGCGCCGTGTCGTCGCCACGCAGGCGGTCGTGGTCGCCGATGCCCTTCGCGGGCCCTACCAGACCCTCTTCGGTTACGAGCCGGTGGCGAGTCCGGCGGCGCTGGTGTGCGCGCCGCTCGCGCGGCGCGAGCGCGTGGTCGGCGTGCTCGGCGTCATGCGCGAGAGCGCCCGTCCGTTCACGAACGAGGAGGTCGAGAAGGTGGTCGCGCTCGCCGAGCAAGCGGTCATGCCGGTAGAGCAGGCGCTCCTCTTCAGCAAAGTGCAGAGCTACGCCAGCGAGCTCGAAATCAGCTACGACAGCACGCTCAAAGCCCTCATGGCCGCCCTCGACACGAAGGACCAGGAGACGGAAGGCCACGCCGAGCGCGTCGCGCGGCTCACCGTGGCCGTCGCCCGGCACATGGGCATCCCGGAGGAGCGGCTGCTCGACATCGAACGTGGGGCGCTGCTGCACGACGTGGGGAAAATCGGCGTGCCCGACCACGTCCTGCGCAAGAACACCGGCCTCGACGAGGGCGAGTGGGAGGCGATGCGGCGCCATCCGCTGCTGGCGGGACTGATGGTCTCGAAGATCGGCTTCCTCGAGGGCGCGCTCCCCATCCTCCTGTACCACCACGAGCGGTACGACGGCGCCGGGTATCCCTTCGGCCTGTCGGGGGACCGGATTCCACTCGAGGTCCGCATCTTCAGCGTCGTCGACGCCTACGACGCGATGACGTCGGATCGGCCCTACCGCCGGGCGATGAGCCACGAGGAGGCGATGGAGGAGATCCGGCGCAACGCCGGATCGCAGTTCGACCCTGAGGTCGTGAAGGCGTTCGAGCGGGCGATGTCGGAGCTGGACCTGCGCGCCATCTGGGGGTCGAAGCCGGGCCGCATCGTCGACGGGGAGCACGCGGAGCGGGACGAAGCCGCGTGAGGCGCGCTCAGACGTAGCCCAGGGCCGCTGAGACCCCCAGGCCGAGCGCCGTCGCCATGGCGCCGATCGCCCAGAGCGTGCGGGTGACGCGAGGCTCGGGCCAGCCGATAGCTTCGAGGTGGTGGTGCAGCGGCGCGATGGCGAAGACCCGCCTTCCCAGGCGCAAGGCCACGATCTGCACGAAGCTGGACGCCGCCTCGACGACGAAGACCAGCGAGACGAAGGCGAGTAGCACGATCTGGTCGGCCAGGACGCCCACGGCCGCGAGCAGGGCGCCCATCCCGAGCGCGCAGCCGTCCCCCATGATCATCCGGGCCGGGTAGAGGTTCAGATACAGAAACGGGACCAGTGTGGCGATGGCCACGAGGGCGGCTCCCGCAGCCGGCTGCTGGTCCGTCAGCGCCGCGGCCAGCGCAAGAGCGCCCATCGCCAGGATGAGCAGCGCGCCGGCCAGACCGTCGAGCCCGTCGGTGATGTTCACCGCGTTGGAGAGCCCGATCGTCGCCACGGCGGTCACCGGGATAACCCAGGCCCCGAGGCTGAGCTCGTCGACGACGGGCAGGGTGAGGGTGCGAGCTCCTGCGGCGTACACGGCCCACCCGGCGAACGTGCCGGCGCCGGCCTCCATCGCCAGCTTGGGAAGCGCGCCCAGGTCTCGTCCGCGGCCCCGGCGCCGGCGGCGCACCTTGGTGATGTCGTCGATCAGCCCGATGAGGCCGAAGCCGGCGAGCGCCACAAAGGCGGCCCGCGTTTCCGGCTCCCACAGGGCGAGCAGGGCAACGAGGGTCACCACAACGCTGAGGGCGCCGCCCATATCGGGCGTACCGGTCTTCCGCGCGTGGAGCACTACGAACGTCCGGTTATCGATGTCGTCTCGGAGGGTGTGGCGGACGCCGAAGTTGAACCGCCGCAACAGGAGAAGATTCAGAGGCTCCAGCGCCGCCGTCGCGAAGAGCGCGAGTGCGGCTGCGATCAGCGCTTCGTTCATGCCAGCGGCGCGAACTGGGCTCGTGGGTCCATCGACCGCAGTGTAGGCGATGGCCCGCGACCCCGTCATGGGCGGTGATCGAGATGCTAGACTGCGGTAGCAGGCGCAACCATCGCGGCCGCCCCGGCGCGGCCGTTCTTTGCGCCGCGCGAACGGGCGATGGACCGACGGCATATTCGAAACTTCTGCATCATCGCGCATATCGACCACGGGAAGTCGACGCTGGCCGACCGCTTTCTCGAGCTCACGGGGACGCTGTCCTCTCGGGAGATGGCGGAGCAGGTGCTCGACCAGATGGACCTCGAGCGCGAGAAGGGCGTGACCATCAAGGCGAAAGCCGTCCGCATGGGGTACCGCGCGTCCGACGGCGAAGAGTACGAGCTGAACCTCATCGACACGCCGGGGCACGTCGACTTCGCCTATGAAGTGTCGCGAGCGCTCGCGGCGTGCGAGGGCGCCATCGTCGTCGTCGACGCGGCACAGGGCATGCAGGCGCAGACGCTCGCCAACGTCTACATGGCGCTGGAACACGACCTCGTCATGATTCCCGTAGTCAACAAAATCGACCTTCCGATGGCCGAGCCGGAGCGCGTCGCGGACGAGCTGGTCAGGTCGCTCGGATTCCGGCGCGACGAGATCCTGTTCGCGTCGGCGAAGGAAGGCACGGGATGCCGCGAGATCCTGGAGGCGGTTGTGCAGCGCGTGCCGTCGCCCGCAGGGGACGAGCGCGCGCCGCTTCGGGCGCTCATCTTCGACTCGAAGTACGACCCGTACAAGGGTGTTCTCGCGTATGTCCGCGTGGTCGACGGCGAGCTCGGCCCGCGGGAGCCGCTACGTCTCATGGCCACGGGCCGCGTCGTGGAGCCGCTCGAAATCGGCGTATTCCGGCCTGCGCTCACAGAGACGGAGCGGCTGAGGACGGGGGAAGTCGGCTATGTCGCGACGGGCCTCAAGGACGTGCGGGAAGTCCGAGTGGGTGACACCATCACTCTCGACGCGCGGCCGGCGGCCTCGCCGCTGCCCGGGTACCGGCCCGCGAAGCCGATGGTGTTCGCCGGGCTGTACCCGCAGCAAGCGAACGACTACAACCTGTTGCGGGACGCGCTCGACAAGCTGAAGCTGAGCGACGCGTCGCTGGTCTACGAGCCCGAGTCCAGCGTAGCCCTGGGATTCGGGTTCCGCTGCGGATTCCTGGGCCTGCTGCACATGGAGATCGTGCAGGAGCGGCTGGAGCGCGAGTACGGCATCGACCTGCTGGCGACGGCCCCCAGCGTCGAGTACCAGGTCACGAAGACCGACGGAACCGAGCTCGTGGTGGACAGCCCGGCGCAGCTCCCGCCGCCGCAGGAGATCGCCGAGATCCGCGAGCCGTGGATGAACATCACCATCATCTGTCCAGACCGCTACGTCGGCGCGGTCATGGAGCTGGTCACGTCGCGCCGGGGCGTGTACCGGCGCATGGATTACCTGGACGTGGCGGGCGACGGCTCGGGCCCGGGTCGAGGCGAGGCGCGCGTCCTCCTCGAGTATCAGGTGCCGCTGGCCGAAATCCTCGTCGACTTCTACGACCAGCTGAAGTCCCGCACCCAGGGATACGCGAGCCTCGACTACACCTTCTCGCACTACGCGCCGGCGAACGTCGTCAAGCTGGACATCCTCGTCAACGGCCAGCCCGTGGACGCGCTGTCGCTCATTGCGCACCGGGAGAACGCGGTCCAGCAGGGCCGGCGTCTGGTCGAGAAGCTCCGCTCGCTCATCCCGAGGCAACTGTTCGACGTCCCCATTCAGGCGGCCATCGGCGGACGCGTCGTCGCCCGCGAGACGATCCGCGCGGCCCGGAAGAACGTACTCGCGAAGTGCTACGGGGGCGACGTGACGCGCAAGCGCAAGCTGCTGGAGAAGCAGAAGGAAGGCAAGAAGCGCATGAAGCGCGTGGGCAACGTCGAAATCCCGCAGGAAGCGTTCATGGCGGTGCTGCGCCTCGACGAATGACCTCGCGACGCTTGCACACGGCGCCGGCGTTCGGTGGCCGGCGAGGAGCGCCCGTATGACGCCGGATATCGCGGAACCGCCGTCCGAAGCCTCCTCCCAGCGTCCGCACCGGCGAGAGGCTCGCGGGGAACGCCGCGCCCGCCAGCTTTCGCAGGCCCTCAATCCCTTCGACGGCGTCCCGCCGCCGGTCCCCGTTCGCCAGCGCCCCGCGCTCGACGAACCGGTGACGCCCGCGCAGGAGCGGGCGATGCGCAACCTCTGGTGGGACGGCTTCTTCGCTGAGTCCAGCGAGACCATCTGGCTCCAGTACTTCGCCCTGTACGCGCTCGCCTTCGGGGCGGAGACGTGGCTCATCGGCCTGCTCTCAGCGGTGGGAGGCCTGCTGGCGGCGGCGTCCATGTGGCCGGGCGCGCACGTGGCCGAGCGCACCAGGCGCTACAAGCGGATCGTGCTCTTGACGGGGGGAAGCGCGGGGCGGCTGCTCTTCTTGGTTCTCGCGGCTGTGCCGTGGTTCCTGTCGGACGGGGCCGCTCTCGGGGCGCTCGTGGCGGTGGCGATGGGCCGCGGTTTCTTCGGAAGTGTGGCCATGCCTGCGTGGAGCGCCTTCGCCGCCGAATTCGTGCCCCCTGGGCTCCGCGGGAGGTACTTCGGCTCGCGCAACTTCGCACGTCAGGTCGCGGGGCTCGTCGTCGCGCCCCTCGCCGGCCTGCTCATCCATCGCGTCGGCGGTCTCGAAGGGTGGCAGCTCGCGTGGGCGCTGGCGTTCGTGCTGGGGGCCGTCGCCACCGTGTTCTACGCCCGTATCCCTTCCGAGGCGGCTGTCGGCGTGCGGGAGGAGCCGGAGCCGCTTCCTTGGGGCGAGACGCGCGCTGGACCGCTCCGCGACCCCAACCTGCTGTGGCTCACGCTCACCCTGGGACTGTTCCACACGAGCGTGATGCTCGCAGGGCCGTTCTTCAGCGTCTACCTCGTGACGAAGCTCGACGCGTCGGTGCTGTGGGTGGGCATTACCGCTGCGGCCGTGCCCATCGGCGGGATCGTGGCGCAGCCGCTCATCGGTCAGATCAACGACCGTCGCGGCGCCAAGTGGCTTCTCGTGACGAGCGGTTTGCTTCTTCCGCTGCTTCCCTGGTTCTGGATGATCGTGACGGAACCCTGGCACGTGATCTTTATCAACCTCGCGGCGGGGGCGCTCTGGGGAGCCAACCTGCTGGCGACGTTCAACCTCACTCTGGCCATCAGTCCCCCGGACCGGCGGGCCACCTACTCCGCCGTGCAGCAAGGGGCGGTGTTCATCGCGAGCGCAGTGGGCCCGCTCATCGGCGGACCGCTCATCGGGCTCGCCGGGTACCGCACCGTGTTCTTCCTCTCCGGCCTGGGCCGCCTCATCGCAACGGCGCTGCTCGCGCGCACGGTGCAGGAGCGCGTCGCCGTCGCGACGCCGGCCCCGGCCCCGGCGAGCTGACGCCGGTCTGCGTCGGCGCCGGCGGGTCCGTTACAATTCGAACGTAGTGGACGAACACGCGCTCAAGACGCTGGAATTCGACAAGATCGTCGACCGTCTCGCCCGGCTGACCTCGTTCTCGGCGTCGCGCGAGCTTGCCCTGGCGTTACGTCCGTCGAACGACTTCGAGGAGGTCGTGCGGCGCCAGCGGATGACGGCAGAGGCGCGACGGCTTCGCGAGATGAAGCCGCGTGTCGGCGTGGAGGGCGCGCGCGACGTGCGCGAGCTTGCCCGGAAGGCGGCCCTGGGGGGCGTGCTGGAGCCTTCGGAGCTCCTGGACATCGCCTCGTTGCTGGCCGCAGCGCGCGAGGCGCACGCGACGCTCTCCCGCCTCGGAGCGACACTGCCCTTGCTCGCCGGGGTCGCCGCCCGGATCGAGCCGCAACCCGGCCTGCTCGACCTCATTGGCCGTAGCATCAACCAGCGGGCGGAGGTCACGGACGCCGCGAGCCCGATGCTGGGCATCCTGCGGCGGGACATCCGCATCGCGCACGACCGGCTCTCGAGCCGTCTGCAGGAGATCCTCGCGGCCGGCGTGGCGCGGGGCTGGGCGCAAGAGCCCATCATCACCATGCGGGACGGCCGGTACGTCATCCCGGTGAAGGCCGACTTCCGAGGGCAGATCAAGGGCGTCGTCCACGACGTGTCGTCTTCAGGGGCGACGGTGTTCGTCGAGCCGCTCGCGGTGGTGGACCTGGCGAACCAGTGGCGCGAGCTGCAGCTCGAGGAGCAGCGAGAGGTCGAGCGCGTCCTGCGGCGGCTCAGTGCGGAGGTCGGCGCCCGAGCGGACGCGATCGTCGCCTCGGTGGAGGCGCTCGCCGAAATCGATCTCGCCCTGGCGAAGGCGCGTCTGGGCGACGAGCTGGGGGCGCACGAGCTGCCTTACGTAGGCGAGGACCAGCCGTGGTTGACGCCGTCTCCGGGAGAGCTGCATCTGCTGAACGCGCGCCACCCGCTGCTGAAAGGCGATGTCGTGCCGATCACAGTGACCGTGGGCGGCGGCTACCGTGTGCTGCTCATCACCGGGCCCAACACGGGAGGTAAGACGGTCGCGCTGAAGACTGCGGGGCTGCTGACGCTTATGGCGTGCGCGGGGCTGCCGGTCCCGGCCGACGCCGGATCACGGGTTCCCGTCTTTCGCGCCGTGTACGCGGACATCGGGGACGAGCAGAGCATCGAGCAGTCGCTCTCGACGTTCAGCAGCCACATGACCCACATCATCCGCATCCTGCGCGAAGCGGACGAACGCAGCCTCGTGCTTCTCGACGAGCTCGCCGCGGGCACCGACCCCACCGAGGGCGCCGCGCTCGCGCGGGCGGTGCTCGAGGAGCTGCTGCGGCGGGGCAGCGTGACGGTGGCGACGACCCACCATGGCGAACTCAAAGCCTTCGCCCACGCCACGGACGGTATCGTCAACGGCAGCGTGGAGTTCGATCCGGTCACCCTCGCCCCGACCTACCGGCTCACCATCGGCCTTCCGGGGCGCAGCAACGCGCTCGCGATCGCCGAGCGGCTGGGCCTGCCGAGGGAGGTCATCGACGCCGCGCGCCAGCATCTCAGCGCCGAGCACCTCCAGGTCGAATCCATGCTCGCCGAGATTCAACGCGAGCGGCGCGAGGCGGAGGAGGAGCGCCGGAGCGAGCGGCTGGCGCGCGACGAGGCGGAGCGCATCCGTGCGCGGCTCGAGGAGAAACTCCAGGCGATCGAGGAAGAGCGCGCCCGCATCGTCGCCCGCACGGTGGAGGAGCTGGAGCGCGAGCTCGCGGACACGCGCCGCGCGCTCGAAGAGGCGAAACGCGAGGCCGAACGCCAGCGGCTGGCGCGGGCGGCGAGGCGGCTGCAGGAGGCCATCGCTCGGGCCGGGGCGGCGAAGCGCGTCGTCGAACGGCGAACGGCGCCGAAGCGCCGTCCCGCTCGCCATGCGCCATCCGGCCCGCCCCCGTCCGAGATCCGGGCGGGCGACCTCGTCTGGATTCGCGGCATGGAGCGCTTCGGTGAAGCTCTGGGCCCCCCGGCGGACGGCGAGGTCGAAATCAGGCTCGGTCCGCTCCGCAGCCGGATCCGGCTCGACCAGGTGGAGCGCGTCCAGCGGCCCCACGTGAAGGCGGGACCGAGAATCGAGGTCGTCGCGCCTCCGCCGCCCGCGGTGGCGCCGGAGATCGAGGTGCGGGGCCAGACCATCGAGGAGGCGCTGCCGCTGGTCGAGCGCCATCTCGACGACGCGTTCCGCGCGGGCCTCGCGACGACGCGCGTCGTGCACGGGAAAGGCACCGGCACGCTCCGGCGCGAGATCCGGCATCTGCTGGAGCGTCACCCGCTGGTCCGCGCGTTCGAAAGCGCCGAGCCATTTGAGGGAGGCGACGGCGTGACCGTCGTGCACCTGGCGGTGTGAGCCGATGATCACCGTGCTCGCGGGGGGCGTCGGCGCCGCGCGCTTTCTCGAGGGGTTGGTGTCCGTCGTCGATCCGGCGCGGGTGACCGTGATCTCCAACGTCGGCGACGACGAGGAGTTCTTCGGGCTGCATGTGTCCCCCGACATCGACATCGTCGTGTACACGCTCGGCGGCGCCGTGGACGAGACCAAAGGCTGGGGCCTGCGAGACGAAGGATTCGCCTGCCTGGAACGGTTGGGCGCGCTGGGACACGACACCTGGTTCGCCCTGGGCGACCGCGACCTCGCCACGCACGTCCATCGCACGGCGCTGCTTCGCGAGGGAAGAACGCTAAGCGAGGCGACGGCGTCCGTCGCGCAGGCCTTCGGCGTGCGGTGCCGGCTGCTTCCGGTCACCGACGACCGGCTGCGCACCGTAGTGGACACGGACGCCGGCATGCTGTCGTTCCAGGAGTATTTCGTGAAGCGCGGCTGGCAGGACGAAGTCCGCGCGGTCCGTTTCGACGGCGTGGAGGCGGCGCGCCCGGCCCCGGGCGTCATCCAGGCGATTCGCGAGGCGGAGGCGGTCATCGTCGCGCCGAGCAACCCCATCGTGAGCATCGGTCCGATTCTGGCGGTGTCGGGCGTACGAGAAGCCCTGCGGGAGACGGCAGCGCCGGTGGTGGCGGTCAGCCCCATCGTCGGCGGGCGGACGCTCAAGGGGCCGGCCGACCGGATGCTGCGTGCGCTGGGCCATGAGCCGTCGCCGGCGGCCGTCGCCGCGCTGTACGCCGACTTCCTGGATGCGCTCATCGTCGACCGCGTGGACGCGCACCTGTGTGAGCGCGTCGAGGCGCAGGGCGTGCGGACGGTCGTGGCGGATACTGTGATGCGAGGCCCGCGAGAGAAAGAGGCGCTGGCGAGGGCGGCGCTCACGGCGGCGGGAGCCATCGGATGAAGTGGGCGCTCATCCCTGTGAAGGACCTGCGCACGGCGAAGGAGCGGCTCGGCGGAACGCTGTCCGAGCGCGATCGCGAGCGGCTCGCGCTCGCGATGCTGCGCGACGTCATCGCGGCGGCGGCGCAGGTGGTGGACGGCGTCGCCGTCGTGAGCCGGGATTCGGAGGCGTTGTGGACGGCGCGGGATGCGGGCGCGACGCCGTTGCTGGAATCGGCGCAGGCGTCGGGCCTCAACGCGGCGCTCGAATCGGCGAGCCGCTCGCTGATGCGCCGGCGCTCGTGCGACACGCTGCTCATCGTGCACGCCGACGTGCCCCTGGCGCGGGCGTACGACCTGCGCGGCGTGCTCGACGCGCTGATCGACAGCCCTTGCGTGGTCGCGGTGCGGTCGCACGACGGCGGAACGAATGCGCTGGCGCTGCGTCCGCCCGACGCCATCCGCCTGCGGTTCGGTCCGCGCAGCTTCGACGCCCACGCCGAGGAGGCGGAAGCGGCCGGGGTGCGGTTCGTCAGCCTTCAGAACGAACGCATCGCGTTCGACGTCGACCGCCCCGAAGATCTGATGGCGCTCCTGGCGCGGCGGCCGGGAGGCGCGACCGGCGAGCTCGTGCGCGCCATTCTTCCTGCGAGCGCGTGATGGACGCGATCGAAGCGATCCGCACCCGGCGCTCCATCCGCGCGTTTCTGCCCCGGCCGGTGCCCGAAGGGCTCATCGAGGAGCTCGTGGCGCTGGCGTGCGCGGCCCCTGCCCCGCATCACACGCAGCCCTGGCGATTCGTGACGCTGGGCGCGGAGGCGCGCGAGACGCTTGCAGAGGCGATGGGCGCGGCGTGGCGGAGCGACCTCGAGCGCGACGGCCTCCCCGCTGAGCGCATCGAAGCGCTGCTGGCGCGGTCGCGCACGCAAATCCTGGGCGCGCCTGCGCTGGTGCTCGGGGGCCTGGTCGACGAGGGGCTTCGGCGGTGGCCCGATGAGCGACGGCGTCAGGCGGAATGGGGGCTGGCCATGCACAGCTTCGGGGCCGCCCTGCAGAATCTCATGCTCGCAGCGCACGCGAAAGGGCTGGCCTCGTTCTGGATTTCGGCGCCGCTGTTCTGCCCCGACGCGGTGCGTCGCGCGCTGCGCCTGCCCGAGGCGTTCGTGGCGCAGGCGCTGGTCGCCCTCGGATACCCCGACCCGTCGTATCGGCCGCGGAATCGGCCGCCGGTGCAGATCGAGCGGGTGCTGGAGCGCCGGTAGAGGCGACGTGCGGCGGTCCGCTATGCTGCGGGCTACTGCGAAGGAGGCGCCATGCCCGCCGGACCGACGGTCGGAGAGGTGGTCGCTGTCTGTTCGAGCCCGCGGGGCGGCGTGCCCAAACGGCCGCAGGAACGCATCGTCCTGAACGCCTACGGCGTGGAGGGCGATTACCACGCCGGGCCGACGCGGGTGAACCGTCGCGGCGAGACCGAGCCGAATCGGAGACAGGTCACCGTCGTCTCCAAGGAGGTGATCGAGGCGCTCGAACGCGAGCTGGGCTGCGCGATCCCGCACGGCGGGTTCGGGGAGAACATCCTCGTGCGCGGTCTGGGCCATCTGGCGTGGCTCGAGGAGGGGGACGTGCTCGAGTTCGGTGGGGGCGCCGCCATCGAAATTACCGGACATAACAATCCCTGTGCGAATCTGCAGGTCTGGCATCCCGACATGGTGAAGGCCGCGTACGGCCGGCGCGGCGTGCTGGCGGTGGTGACGCGGACGGGCACGATCGTCCCGGGCGAGCGCGTGACCGTCCGTCGGCATGCGCCGAGCCCGTCGTGACGTCGCACCGGTCCGGCGTCGGCGGCCCCGTGTCTGCCGGGCATCTGCGGAAGGCCCCGGCTTGCGAGAAAGGAGGCTCCCAGTGAACGACCACGAACCCGTCGCCGCACGCATCATCAACTCGGTGGTGGAAGGCTTTCGCGGCCAGTTCACGGCGCACACGGTCTACGGCGAGCCTGTGAGCCGCGACGGCGTCACCGTGATTCCCGCCGCCACGGTGCGTCTCGCGTTCGGCGGCGGAGGAGGCGGCGGGGGCGGCGTCCAACGGACCGCGGTCGAAGGCCAGGAGCCGCGCGAGGGCTACGGCAGCGGCGGTGGAGGCGGGGGCACCGGGCGGATCAGCCCCGCGGGGTTCATCGAGATCTCCGATCGAGGCGCTCGGTGGGTGCCGGTGGAGCCGTCGCCGCAGGAGGTGGCGCTTCGACTGGCGCTGCTCGTCGCGCTCCTGCTGCTTGCGCGGCGCGGCATGCGCGGGGTACCGTTCGCCCGATTGTTCCTGGCGCGGCGCGCCGCCTCGCCGGTGCTGCCCTGAGCGCGACGATGGGCTACGACGCTCGCGACCTTCCGTACTGGCTCGCCTTTGGGCGCATCCCGAGGTTCGGACGCGTACGCCTTTCGCTCCTCGAGCAGCGCTTCGGGACGCTCGAGCGCGCATGGTCGGCGTCGCCGGGCGCGCTGAAAGCGGCGGGCCTCGACGACGGCAGCGTGCGGGCGCTGGTCCAGGCGCGGGACGAGATCGACCCGCGGGCCGAGCTCGAGCGGGTCGAGCGCGCGGGCGTCACTGCCCTCACGTGGCACGACGAGCGCTACCCACCGCGGCTCAAGGAGATCGACGACCGGCCGCCGGTCCTGTACGTGCGCGGCGAGCTGACCCCGGCGGACGAGTGGGCGGTCGCGATCGTCGGCACGCGCAGGGCGAGCGTCTACGGCCGCCAGGCGGCGGAGCAGTTCGCCGCCGACCTCGCCCGCAACCGGGTGACCGTGGTCAGCGGCCTGGCGCGCGGCATCGATGCGCTGGCGCACCGGGCGGCGCTCGAAGCGGGCGGACGGACCATTGCGGTGTTGGCCTGCGGCCTCGATCTCGTGTACCCGCCGGAGCATCGCCGGCTGGCGGAGGAGATCGCCGGCCGGGGCGCTGTGGTGAGCGACTACCCGCTGGGGACGCAGCCACGTAGCGAGTACTTCCCGCGGCGGAACCGCATCCTGAGCGGCATGAGCCTCGGCGTGCTCGTCGTCGAGGGCGACGTCGATAGCGGCGCGCTGATCACCGCGCGGCGGGCGCTGGAGCAGAATCGCGAAGTCTTCGCCGTCCCGGGTCCGATCTACTCGCCGGCGTCCCGGGGACCCAACAAGCTCATCCAGGACGGCGAAGCGAAGCTCGTGATGCGGGTGGAGGACGTGCTCGAAGAGCTGAACCTGAGCATGGCTGGCCATCAACTCGAGATGGCCGAGATCGTGCCCGCGGACGAAACCGAGAGCGTCCTACTGCGGTTGCTGTCCCACGAGCCGATACACATTGATGAGGTCCGGCGGGAAAGCGGGCTTCCCATTGCGACGGTCAGTTCGGCCCTTGCTATGCTGGAACTCAAGGGCCTGGTCCGCCAGGTCGGACAGATGAACTACGTGCGGGCTCGCGAAGCGCCGGCCGCGTACCGCGCCTGACCGCGAGCTTCGCGGGAGCCCTCGGGACAACGGAGCAGGTGTGGCCAACAGCAAGAAGAGGAACAACAACGCCAAGCATCTCGTGATCGTCGAGTCGCCGGCCAAGGCGCGGACGCTCTCGGCCATCCTCGGCCCCGAGTACGACGTCCGGGCCTCGGTCGGGCATATCCGCGATCTGCCGAGGTCGACGCTCGGCGTGGACATCGAGCGCGGCTTCCTGCCGCGATACGTCGTGCCGCCGGAGAAGCGCGACGTCGTCAAGCAGCTCAGGGAGGCCGTCGGCAAGGCAGACCTCGTCTATCTCGCGACCGACCCCGACCGCGAGGGCGAGGCCATCTCGTGGCATGTGGCGCAGGCGACCGACCTCGAGCCGGGGCGGTACCGCCGGGTCGTGTTTCACGAGATCACGCCGGAGGCCGTCAAGGACGCGTTCCGTCATCCGCGCGACATCGACGGCCGCCTGGTCGACGCGCAGCAGGCGCGCCGGGTGCTCGACCGCCTCGTGGGATACAAAATCAGCCCCCTACTCTGGCAGAAGATTCGGCGCGGCCTCTCTGCGGGCCGGGTTCAGTCGGTCGCGCTGCGCATGATCGTGGAGCGCGAACGCGAGATTCAGTCGTTCCAACCGCAGGAATACTGGACCATCGACGCCCTGCTGGCGAAGCCG